>JAWXAW010000273.1:0-3385 GCA_034439675.1 Saprospiraceae bacterium
AAATAACTGTGGATTCCACAAAGAAAAAAGTAGCAAAAAAGAAACATATGATGATGATGACGATATGATCCTTTTTATTACCAATGCAAGTCTAAAGGGAGTCGAAGTAGGGCGGGGGCAAATCAGATGAATCACCCCGGCGTTTCCTTGCGAAAGGAAGTGCCTGGCGGAACGCGGGCGATGTGCTGAGCTGGGAGTCGAAGTAGGTTGGGGGCAAACCAGATGAATCATTTTATATTCCGACCATTGCCAACAGAATTAGTGATAATTTTGTCTTTTAAATTGTATGGTTATGAAAAAGATGAAAAAGATATTGATCTGGGCAGGCGTCATCACCGTCGTGATCGTTTCCTTTATATTCTATTGGAGATACTATAATACCTATAGCGAAGGCAACCGTGCAGGCATCCTCCAAAAGTTTTCTAAAAAAGGCAGCGTATTCAAGACCTACGAAGGCGAGCTCATCATGAGCAGTATCACCAGCACCGGCAATTCCACCATTGCATCAGAGAAATTTCTTTTCTCCGTCAAAGATGAAGCCGTAGCCAAGAAGATGTTTGAACTGGAAGGCCAGCATGTCACATTGCGTTACGAACAAAAGAGAGGTCACCTGCCATGGAGCGGCGACACCGATTATTATGTCACCGGCATTGTCTCAAGGGAATGATTTTATAAAGAAGTATCTATAAAAGATCCTCCGTACTTTTTACGCCTCCTTCTTAATCACCTCTAAGAAGAATTGTCTACCTATGATACAAGTATCCTTCGCTAAAACCTATACCTCCGCCTTCCCCGGTTGCCGAAGCCATTTCGCGAAGGCAACACCCTTCCCCGGTTGCCGAAGCTATTTCGCGAAGGCAACGGCTTCCACCCTTCCCCTCCTCCTCAGCCTTCTCAAACTGATTGTCAGGGGCGGATGCAATACGCCCCCGACAATCAGTTTGAAGCCTATTACCATCACCATCGCCATCGCCTTCGTCTTCTGCCTTGCATGCAATCCATCCATGAAACAAGAAACAACACTATACACCTCCGAATCATTTACACTCTACAAAGACAGCGTAGTCCAGGGAGCCAACGTAGCCAAAATCCTTTCACCCACCCATATCACCTCCAATTACAGAAGCCCTGCCAGCTCCACCTTTTCAAGACTGATCAAGTTTAAGATCAGTATCAACGAAAAAGATAATGAGATGCCTCCCGGATCAGATCATTGGGTAATGATAGGCGATGAACACGAATCACCGATAGTAGTGTTTGGCGAAACGCCACAACCCTTGCCTGATATGCCGTCTACCTATCTGCCGGTCAATTATGAATATACGTTTCGGGTAGACATGTCATCCGTGCTGAAGCAGTTTGATGAAAAAGGTTATTTCGAAGCATATGATGGATCCAGAGTAGCTAAGAATGATTTTAAAGGATTTTATATCGCAGGGGCTTCATTGCCTTTGTCATGGGATTTTGTAGGGCTGGAGGAAAAGGGATTAAAATTGCAACCTGCGGATGAAGCCGGTATGTATACATTGACCGTCAAGTTTAATCCTTACAATGAAGTTGGTGTGCAAGACAAAGCGTGGCAGATGTCAGTAGATATTTCGAATCGTGCAATGTATACTTCGGAACAGCCCATCGTAGATGCTTTATTTAATCTCTCTGTGGAAGAGGCCACTAAAAACATTGAAGCAGACAGCACCTTTCGGACCGGAGCAAAGTGGGGTGGGGTATGGACCAGGGATATTAGTTATAGTATCATCCTGGCCTTTGCTTACCACGAACCGGAAGTTGCTAAAATAAGCTTACGAAAAAAAGTAAACCGTGGCCGCATCGTACAGGACACGGGCTCTGGTGGTGCCTGGCCGGTTTCTTCCGACAGAGTTGTTTGGGCAATAGCCGCATGGGAGATTTATAAAGTCACCGGAGAACAGGACTGGCTGGATGAAGTATACCCGATCATCAAAAATTCACTGGAGGATGATTTCAAGACGCTGTATGATGCTGAGACTGGATTGTACACAGGCGAATCTTCTTTCCTGGACTGGCGCGAACAAACTTATCCTAAATGGATGTCTAATATGGATATCGCTGTGTCTCAAAACCTGGGAACGAATGTGCTGCATTATCGGGCTAACAGGATATTGGCTGAGATGGCTGCGCTCAAAGGAGAATCAGGTGAAGCATACAACAAACGTGCGGATGATATCAAAGCAGGTATCAATACGTATCTGTGGATGGAAGACAAAGGATACTATGCGCAATACAGATATGGCCGTCCTCATCTGACCGTCTCACCACGCTTCGAAGCATTGGGTGAAGCATTAGCTGTTTTGTTTGACGTGCCGGATGCTGACAGAGCGGCTTCCATCATGTCCAAATCTCCGGTGACCGAATATGGCGTGACATGCACTTATCCTCAGATACCTGGCATCCCGCCGTATCACAACAATGCGATCTGGCCATTTGTCCAATCTTACTGGAATCTCGCGGCAGCAAAGACCGGCAATGAACACGTGCTCGTGCATGGCCTGGCCAGTATATATCGTGCAGGTGCATTCTTTCTGACCAACTATGAAAACATGGTTGCGCAGACAGGGGACTTCCTGGGTACGGAAATTAATTCGGACCGCATGTTGTGGAGCATGGCCGGCAATCTCGCTATGGTGTACCGTGTGTTTATGGGTATGTCGTTTGAGCTCGATGGTCTGCATTTTCACCCGGTAGTCCCTGAAGTATATGGAGGGAAAAGGAACCTTACTAATTTCAAATACAGGCAGGCCATCCTTGACATTACGGTCAATGGTCATGGAAATATCATCCGGAGAATATCCATGGATGCGGATGAGCTCAAGGGTGGATTCGTGCCTGCAGATCTGACAGGTCATCATACGATTCAAATCGAAATGACAACGCCTAAAAAACCTGCGAAGGATAGAGGAATCAATCTTGTGGCTAATCATTTTACGGTTGCAGCACCACGGGTGGTGAAGGACAGCACGCAATTACAATGGAGTCCTGTGGAAAAAGCAAAAGCATATCATGTATTCAGGAATGGTCAGTTGGCCGAACATACAACAGACACATTTTATAAAGTGCCTCAATGGGCGTATGCTGAATATAAAGTGAGTGCCACAGATGAAATGGATTTTGAATCCTTTACCAGTGAGCCTTTAGTCATTGCGCCAGTGCTTAAATTTGAATTTGAAACTATGGCATCATCTTCCAGGTTACCGTATAGTAATTATTCGGGAGCAGGGTTTGTAGAGATTTCAACTGCCATCAACAATAACATTCTTTGTAAAGTCAACGTAGCGGAAGAAGGTGAGTATTTCGTAGATATACGTTATTCAAATGGTAGTGGCCCCTGGAATACAGATAACAAGTGTGC
>JAWXAW010000274.1:0-46096 GCA_034439675.1 Saprospiraceae bacterium
AGGAACTAGGAACTAGGAAGCAGGAGATAGGAACTAGGAGATAGGAACTAGGAAGCAGGAACTAGGAACTAGGAGGCAGGAACTAGGAAGCAGGAGATAGGAACTAGGAGATAGGAACTAGGAAGCAGGAACTAGGAAGCAGGAGATAGGAACTAGGAGATAGGAACTAGGAACTAGGAACTAGGAGATAGGAACTAGGAACTAGGAAGCAGGAACTAGGAACTAGGAGGCAGGAACTAGGAACTAGGAGATAGGAACTAGGAGGCAGGAAATAGGAAATAGGAAATAGGAAAGGGTGGCAAGAGACTGCCTACTGCCTCCTGCTTCTTATTTCCTAGTTCCTAGTTCCTATCTCCTAGTTCCTAACTCCTGCCTCCTATTTTTATTTTTTCGGAATCCTGATCTCGTATCGTTTGCCACCCTTATTAGTCAGCAATGAACCGATCAGCCATGGGTTGTGCACCTTCAGCATCCTGTAACTCGTGCCATGCTTTACCGCAAGATCGGCAAGGTTAGGAACCGGTGCTTCGACATGTATGGTATAGTACTCATTGAAAGGGGGGTACAGATGATCATCATCGACAAAGAAACCAAACTTCTCAGGATCGTTCATGATCTCTTTGATGGAGATTATTCGGAAGACATACCTTGAGGTTTCTTCATTGAGATTGAGATCATAGTAGGTGTTGGCTCTTTGATCAGCGATACGTTTGCTCAGGATCGTTTCACCCATATTATACGCTGCGGCTGCCATGGTCCAGGTGCCGAATCGTTTTTTGAGGTGAAGGATAAATTGGCATGCTGCTTCGGTTGATTTTTCTACATGATATCGTTCATCCACTTCAGCGTTGATCTCGAGACCGTATGCTTTGCCGGCTACTTCCATAAACTGCCAAAGTCCTTTTGCACCTGCAGGAGAGGTAGCCATACGAAGGTTGCTTTCAGCAACACATAAGTATTTGAAATCATCTGGTATAGCATAGCGTTGAAGAATGGGTTCGATCACTGAAAAATACCTGTTGGCCAATTTAATATTCAGCAGCAAAGATGCGTGCAGGTAAGAATTAATGATCAGTTCCCTGTCAAGTCGTTCGAGGGCATCAAAATTGCCGGCGGGAATCAATTCATCTGCAAAGGAGAAAGGTTTGGATAGATCAAAACTGGATATGTGCTGCTGCAATCCACCTGAAACATTTGTGGTATCAGGGTTATTGGTCTCCGTTTCATTGAAGGAACTAAAGATCAACAGGCTGACAAAGCCGGCGAGCACTGTGGCGAAGGCAAACAATTTCTTTTCCATGTAATAAAGATCGGGTTAATCATTCAGTACCGCAAACCGTCCTGAACTTACTGTAACGTATAAAGTTTAATGCATCATGTGCCTGAGATGTCATTGACTGTAGTAGTTTAGGCCCGAATATGGCAGCATTGGAACATAAGCAACCACAAAACCAGGGATATCAGGGTGCTGTGCTGAGCAGAGTTGGATTTTGGGCAGGGCCCTCATTATTTCTTTTTCTTTGGCTGGGCGTGCATCCGGAAGGGATGAGCCAAGAAGCTATATCGGTCATGGCAGTGACTGTATGGATCTCGCTCTGGTGGATATCTGAATCTGTTCCTTTGCCGGTGACATCGCTTTTACCTATTATCCTCTTTCCGCTCCTAAAAGTTTCAACAATCGGGGATACCACCTCAGCTTATGGGCATCCATTGGTGTTCCTTTATATCGGAGGATTTCTTTTAGCCATTGCCATTGAAAAGACAGGATTGCATCATCGGATTGCGATTAGCATCATTCGTAGCATGGGTGTAAAACTCAATATGATCATACTGGGATTTATGATTTCCACCGGCTTCCTGTCCATGTGGATTTCTAATACGGCTACGGCAGTGATGATGTTACCTATAGGATTGGCCATTATCAAAGTGGCTTCAGGCAGAGAAGGTGAATCCACCACACGATTTAATAAAGCACTGATGCTTGCCATAGCATATGCTGCTTCTATCGGTGGTGTAGCCACACTCATAGGGACACCCCCTAATCTCGTGCTGGCAGGTGTGATCAGAGATATGTATCAAACCGAAATTTCTTTTCTTCAGTGGTTCATGATCGGATTTCCTTTGGCAGTAGTATTACTGTTGCTCTGCTGGTTTTATCTCACAAGGATTGGTTTTCCGTTAGGCCAGGAAGTTCTTCACGGAGGTCAAGAGGAAATGAACCGGAGATATGCCAGTCTGGGTAACATGTCCTGGGCAGAGAAAAGTGTGACCGTTGTTTTCGTTGCGGTGGCCATCGCCTGGATATGCAGATCATTTATATTGCAAAAGTTTATCCCGGGCATTGATGATACCATCATCGCTATGGCTGCGGGGATCATTCTCTTTATGCTTCCGTCAGGTAAGGACAGGAAGAGAGGCATATTGGTATGGGAAGATGCCATCAAACTGCCCTGGGGAATCATCTTGCTCTTTGGTGGAGGTATGGCACTGGCTGATGCTTTTGAGAGCAGCGGTCTTGCAGTATGGATCGGAGGGCAAATGACAGCATTTTCGGTACTCGGTGTTTTTCTGGTGATCCTCCTCGTTGTGGCCATCGTAAATTTTCTGACTGAGTTTACTTCCAATCTCGCTACAGTCACGATGATACTACCTGTACTTGCGCCTATCGCTGTTGCAGTCGGTATTCATCCTTTCATGCTGATGGTCGCAGCTACCATGGCTGCCTCCTGTGGATTTATGATGCCCGCAGGCACTCCGCCAAATGCGATTGCCTTTGGTTCAGGGTATCTCAGGATATGGGATATGATCAGGACCGGGTTTATCATGAATGTGATCTCAATCCTCTTGATCACCGCGCTCACTTATTTTCTTTTAGAAGATCTGTGGCACTTGTAGTGAGTAATGGTTGCTGAACTTAAGCACATGATTGCGCGAGAGCAAGTCGAAGCATGAGTTGTGAGTTGTGAGAAAACAAGGCGCTATTAAAGAAGTAGAGACGCGAAGAATCGCGTCTCTGCTTCTTTAATGACATTTTTTAACTGCTCACTACCTTATCAGATCTCTTCCTATATCTCTCCTGAAATATTTTCCTTCAAACTGAATAGTATCTGCGTTGATCAGACTTTTCTCAAGTGCTCTTGTCAAGGTGCTGCCCATGCTGGTCACAGCTAACACACGACCACCTGAAGTGATCACAGATTTATCATATATACTTGTTCCGGCATGATAGATCCTGCTGCCATCCACATGGTCGAGTCCTTTGATGGTTTTTCCTTTTTCAAAAGCACCCGGATAACCACCTGAAGCCAGCACGATAGTCAATGCTGATCTGCTATCAATATGGATGGTCGAAACTGACAGAGTGCCCTGCCAGGCGGCAAGTAATAACTCAACAAGATCAGACTGCAATCGGGGAATGATCACTTCCGTTTCAGGATCACCCAATCTGCAGTTGTATTCAATGACAAATGGTTCATTATCGACGACGATGAGGCCAAAGAAAATGAAGCCTTTGTACTTAATTTTCTCTTCACGGAGCCCCTTGATGGTAGGCTCGATGATTTGGGTCAGTACTTTTTGATGCAATGTTTCATCCACAAAAGAAACAGGGGAAACGGCACCCATGCCACCGGTATTAAGGCCTGTATCACCTTCCCCGATACGTTTGTAATCTTTTGCTTCTGGTAATAAGACATATTGATTGCCATCTGTCAATACAAATGCAGAAAATTCAATGCCTGATAAATATTGCTCGATAACAATTGTTGAGCTCGCGTCACCAAATTTTCCTGACAACATCTCCCTGGCTTCACGGAATGTTTCTTCTAGGGTAGTACAGATCAGCACACCTTTGCCTGCAGCAAGGCCATCGGCTTTGAGTACCACAGGTAATGTATGTTGGTTGAGGTAAGCCAATGCCTCATCGATTTTCTCTTTTGAGAAGGATTTGTAAGGTGCTGTGGGGATTCCGTGGCGGCCCATAAATTCTTTTGCGAAGGCTTTGCTGCCTTCCAATTGCGCTCCTGCTGCAGAAGGACCAATGATCGCGATGGATTTCAATGTTTCATCCTCCGAGAAATAATCTGAAATCCCTGCCACCAAAGGCGCTTCAGGTCCCACCAGGACCAATTCAATTGACTCCGCCAGAACTAAAGCCTTAATGGCCTCAAAGTCAGTTGGATTGATATTGATATTTTTTCCAAGTAGAGCAGTGCCTGCATTGCCCGGGGCGATAAAGAGCCCGGTGCAGATGGGACTTGATGCTATTTTGTCTGCCAGGGCGTGTTCACGGCCTCCGCCACCAATGATGAGTATGTTCATAGTTTGATTTACTTTAATGGAAGAGTTTGTTGATTAACTCTTCTTTTGATATTTCAAGTTGTTTTGCAGCTTCTTTAAGAATATCAGAGAGCGTTCAGATTCTGATAGGATTATGATTCGGAATAGTCAGGTGGTCGGTTTTTTCTTGAGATTGTCTGGATATTCGAATATGGCTCCCGGTCTGACGTGTTTTAACATAACCAAACCCAGCCAATTTTTTATTAGACGCTCAGCAGATTCATCCCTGGGCATCTTCATACAAGGACGACTTCATCTTTGACAAAATGAAGTCGTATGATCAATCCGGATTGTTCATCAAAATGGCACACTACTGCATCTTTGACATTTTCTTTTAGTTCATCCCAGCTATCTGCTTCAGTAAAAATAGCATGACCAAGCGCAGATGCCTCATAACCGCCTTCGTCGGATTCCTTAACCATGAAAATAACTTCGTCCATATTGTGTTTTGTAAAAAGAAGAATTCAAAGATATGGGTAAAGTTTACGAAAGAGGCCATGTTTTCTATAGCCATTTGTTCTGCTTAATAATCAGTGTATCCTATAAGTCTTATTAGGCTCACTTTCCTTATATTTGCAACTTTTATAATATGTTCGACTATATCCAGGGAAAAGTGGTGACCAGGCAACCCACACATGTAGTGGTGGAGGCCGGAGGCATTGGTTATCTGCTCAATATCACCCTCAACAGTTACGATCTGATAGAGGAAGGCAAAGAGCAAAAAGTATATGTTTGGCTTCAGGTTCAGGAAGATGCCCATCGGTTGTGGGGATTTAAAGAACCGGCAGAGCGCGATGTCTTTTTGCACCTGGTGAGTGTCTCCGGCATCGGGCCTAATACGGCTAGGCTGATCTTATCAGGGATGACCCCGGAAGAGTGCAGGCAGGCTATACTTACTGACAATGAGTTGGCTTTCAGGCAGGTAAGGGGAGTAGGCCCTAAGACCGCGAAGCGGGTGATGATGGAATTGAAGGATAAAATGCTCAAGACAGTCGGCGACCCACTCCATGTTAAAGCCGGTAGCCATAAGAACCAGTCTGTTGAAGAAGCTATGGCAGCTTTGATCACGCTGGGCTTTGTAAAAGGCCAGGCTGAAAAAGTTGTCAGCCAGATTATCAGGGACGAAAATAGAGATCTGCCTACCGAAACGCTGGTCAGAATGGCATTGCGCATGTTATCTGCATAATCTGACATAATTCAAACAGGATTGTATCGTTATACAACTTGTTAACACAAAAGGTGACCCCTCCTAGGGGTAAAAAAAGGGGTCTAAATGAACCCTCAATAGCATATAGAAGGCATAACAATTACATGAGTAGACTCGCGTCGTTTTTTTTAGGAGCATCCCTTGCTTTGGTCTCAATCCTGTTCTCCTACGGAAAGGCTATTGCTTCCTATAACCTGCCTGTCCCTTACGAATGGAATTCAGAAAATGTCCCCCAGATCACGAATGATACTATACCTCTCGAAGATCGTTATGGCAACTGGATTGAAGATCCTAAAGAAAACCCATTTGACCTGCTCGATCCGGAAGACCTTGTCAGGAATGTTGAATATGATCCTGTCACCAATACCTATATCCTGACCGAAACTATTGGCGGGGAAAACTATCGGGCCCCAACCAGTATGACCTTTGAGGAATACCTTGAATGGAACGCACTGGAGGAAGAAGGAGATTATTTTAAAAAACTGGCCGGGGCAGCTCAAGGGGATCGAAGTAAGAGCGGCAACCTTGATCCCGTAGCAGAAGTTGATGTGTCGGATGATATTATCGACCGCCTCTTTGGTGGTACGACAGTGGATATCCGCCCACAAGGAAATGTGGATCTAACCTTTGGCCTCGATTATTACCGCCAGGACAATCCGATCCTTCCAGTACGACAGCAGCGACGTGGCCCTCAGTTTGATTTTGATATGGACATCCAGGTGGATGTTAACGGACAGATCGGTGAAAAACTGAATACCAGTTTCAATTACAATACATCCAGGACCTTTGATTTCCAGAATAAATTAAAACTGGATTATAACTCAGATCTCTTCAGCGAAGATGAAATCCTGAAATCCATTGAAGCAGGTGATGTAAGTCTTCCACTCAAATCAACACTGATCAAGGGAAGTCAGAGTCTTTTCGGTATCAAAACAGAATTGCAGTTTGGGCATCTTCGGCTTACGGCGATAGCATCGCAGCAAAACTCCAAGCAGAATGATATCCAGATACAGGGTGGTAGTGTATTACAGGAATTTTCGGTGTATTCGGATCAATATGATGAAAACCGTCACTTCTTTCTTTCCCATTTCAACAGAGATGGTTTTGAAGCGACTTTAGCTAATCTTCCACAGATCAACAGTCTCTTCAGGATCACCCGCATGGAAGTCTGGGTGACCAATGAACGTAACCAGACCACCGATGTGCGCGATATCGTGGGCATCGCAGACCTTGGGGAATGGCGGTACATGACCAATAGTGAACCAGACAAATGGCGTAATCCCGATACCAACTCTTACAAGGATATCTGCATGAAGGATATCCTCCCGGACAACAATACAAACTTTATCATGCGGACTCTTCGTTCGGATCCGAGCATAAGGGACATCAATAATGTCGTCAAGGCATTGACAGCACCACCCTTCAATTTCAATTCGCCCAGAGATTTTGAAAAAATCCAGGGAAGAAAACTCAATTCGACAGAATACCGCTTTAATCCAGACCTTGGTTTTATCTCGCTCAATATCCGTCTCGAACAGGATGAAGTACTTGGGGTAGCCTATGAGTATACCTATAATGGAAAGGTTTACCAGGTGGGTGAGTTGTCACAGGATATTGAGAATACCGATACCACCGGCAATCAGAAAGTCCTGTTTGTAAAATTGCTGAAGGGAACTAATCAACGCGTTGATCTACCTCTCTGGGACCTAATGATGAAAAACGTCTATCGCATCGGGGGTGGAGATCTGAATGCAGAAGAATTTGAGTTGGATGTATTTTTTGAAGATCCGGGAAAAGGATTTAAGAGATTTCTCCCGGCGCCTGCCAATATGGATAATATCCCGCTGATCACCATTTTCAATCTGGATAAATTGAATAGAACCGGTGATCCACAGCCCGATGGAAAATTTGATTTTATTCCAGGGATCACGATCAATCCACCATTAGGTATTATTATGTTTCCCGTCCTGGAACCCTTTGGTAAAACATTGAAAGATGCTATTGCTGCCGCCATGGGTATTGATACCCCTTTTGTATATCAGCAACTCTATGACAGTACGATTGTAAAGGCACGTGAATTCCCGGAACTCAACAGGTACACCCTTAAAGGCAAGGCAAAAACAAGCACCTCCTCGGATATATCGCTCGGCGCATTTAATATTCCGCCCGGTTCAGTGCGGGTTACTGCCGGGGGGCAATTACTTAAAGAGAACGAGGACTATACCATTGACTACAACATCGGCCGGATCAAAATATTAAACCAGGCCTTTCTGCAACCAAGTACCCCGATCAATGTATCCTTTGAAGATAATGCACTCTTCAGTTTCAACAAGAAGACCATGCTTGGTCTTCGGGCAGATTATGAAATCAATGAACATTTCAGCATCGGCGGTACCTATATGCATATGTATGAGCGACCTTTTACGCAAAAGGTCAATATCGGTGATGATCCGATCAACAATAGGATCTATGGTCTCGACCTGAATTACAGCAATGAAGCACCATGGCTGACAAAGCTTGTGGACAAAATACCATTGATCAATACGAATGCACCATCCAACCTGACGTTTGAAGCGGAAATGGCGGCATTGAAACCTAGCCACTCCAGAGCTATTGACGCCAATAGAAATGATTCTGAGGGGGTAGTGTACCTCGATGACTTCGAAGGTACTACCAGTAATTTTGACTTAAGAACACCTACCACGGCATGGTTTCTGGCCTCAACACCGCAGGAGGCTATGATTGATGGCCAACCGGCTTTCGAGGAGTCAAAGGAAATTGATAGTCTCCTGTATGGTGTCAATCGGGCACACATCAACTGGTACAGGATTGATCAGGGTGCCCGCAACAGCAGCAGTAGTGACGGTAGTAATCCATATACAAGGCTCGTCTCTCAGCAGGAAATTTTTCAGAATCAAACTCCGACTTTTGGACTCAATGATTTCAGAACTTTTGACTTGACCTACCTTCCATTTGAAAGAGGTCCTTATAATTTTGATGTCCCGGGAGGTACCCCGAGATCGTTTGGAATTGATCCATCTACATGCGAACTCCTGGTGCCTGAAAGCAGATGGGGCGGTATCATGCGCAGCCTCAATCAGGTCAACTTTGAACAAGCCAATATCGAGTACATTGAATTTTGGATGCTTGACCCATTCCTCAATGACACGATGGGGGGAGAGCATGGTAAAATTGTATTTCAACTAGGGAATATCTCTGAAGATATACTGCGTGACAGCCGAAAAATTTTTGAACATGGTCTTCCATTATCTCCGAGCGACGGACCAACAGATACAACTAATTGGGGTAAAATACCACGTATACCCGCTACAGTCAATGCTTTTTCCAATAATCCGGATGCCAGGGCAAAGCAAGACGTGGGATTGGACGGGCTCAACGATAACGAGGAGAGTGATTGGTTCCGTCAATATGTTGAGATCATTCAGACCACAGCAAGTCCGGAATGTATCAGTAAAGTGCAGATGGATCCGGCGAATGATAACTTCGTCTACTTCCTCGACGAAGATGCCTATCCGGATGGAACCAATGTCTATGACCGTTATAAAAAGTTTAATGGAACACAAGGAAATTCACCTCCACCTAAAGAGGGTGATAACAATGTAAACGCTGCCACCAACATACCGGATAGTGAGGATATCAACAATGATAACACGATGAGTGAAAACGAATCGTATTATGAATATGTCATCGATCTTGTGAAAGATCCGAATGGAAATGATGCGGACGGCAACCTCAATCCGAATGATCCGAAGATCACGGATATCGTGACCACCCCTTTTGGTTCCTGGTACAGGTTTAGAATCTCACTTGATGAATACGACAGGGCAGTCGGAGGTATCAGCGATTTCAGGTCCATTCGTTTTATGCGTTTGTTTCTTACCCAGTTTACGGAGAGGACAACCATCCGTTTTGCTACCCTGGATCTCGTCAGGAACCAATGGAGACGGGTTACACGCGACCTTGGTTGTGGAGATGGCGGAAACCAGGCTGAGCTGTTTATTGATGCCGTCAATATTGAAGAGCATTCAAACCGTACGCCTTTCAGATATGATATTCCTTTGGGTATTCAACGTGAACAGATCACCAGCAGTACCTATCAGGATGTATACCAGAATGAGCAATCCCTTTCGTTAAAGTTTGATCATCTGGATGACGGATGCGAGCGCCAGGTTTTTAAAAACCTCGATCTAGATCTCAGGGTATTTAAAAACATTGAGATGTTTGTGCATGCGGAAGCGAGAGACAGAAATGATCCATCTCTGCAGATTCCGGATAATGCAGTAAAGTTGTTCATCCGGCTTGGATCCGATTTCAAGACCAACTACTATGAGTTTGAAGTCCCGCTCGTTCTTTCCAGGAATCCGGACCTGTCCAATGAAGAATATAAAGAAGAACTCTGGCGCGTGGAAAATAATGTCCAGTTTGCATTGGAGGAACTCACTAATCTCAAGATCGCAAGAAATGAAACGGGGAATCCACCGACTGAATTGTATTCAGAAATTATAACCCAGATTATTGGTGGCGTAAGTGTTGAAAGAAAATTTAGCATCATAGGAAATCCAACACTCGGATATGTGCGAAATGTACTTATCGGCTTGCGTAATGAAGCGGGAGATGAATTCATGAGTCCCTATTATGGGGAGGTGTGGGTCAATGAGCTTCGGATGGTTGGGCTTGAAGAAAGAGGAGGGGTTGCCGGTCTCGCGCGACTGGATGCTGATCTCGCCGATTTAGGCAGTGTAGGTCTTTCAGGCACATATTCAAGTATCGGATGGGGTGCCCTGGACCAGAAACTCGATGATCGTGCAAAAGAAAGTGTTACACAGGTTGATTTTTCCACTAACCTCCAGCTCGGTAAATTTTTTGGCGCGAATTCGAAAGTTCAGATTCCGTTCTATTACCAATACAGTGAAACAGTACGCAAGCCTCAATTTGACGCGCTCGATCTCGATCTACCTTTGGATGAAAAACTCAGGAGTATTGCTGATCCGGTAGTACGTGATAGTGTACGCGAGCAGTCACAGGATTTCGCATCGCTCAAGCAAGTCAGTGTCACCAACCTACGTGTCGTCGGTAGCGGTGGTGGTAAGCCTATGCCCTGGGATGTTTCTAACCTCTCAGCGAGTTATGCATACTCCAGGGCGTATGTCCGAAATGAAGTTGTGGAAAAAGATCAGCTTGATCAACACCGAGCATCACTGGATTATGTCTATGGCATTCAATCCAAACCAATAGAGCCATTTAAAAACCTGTCTAAAAGTGTTTGGTTGAAATGGTTGACCGAACTCAATCTCAATCCGATACCCAGCAGCTTCAGCTTTGGTACAGTGATGGATCGAAAGTTTGGAGAACGCACCTATCGCTTTTCGGATCCGATCTATGAGACCTGGTTTGAAAAACGTTTTACCTGGGTTCGTACCTATAGTCTCCGATGGGACCTTTCGAGATCGATCAAATTCAATTTCAATGCGGCCAACGTATCAGTTATAGATGAACCAGATGAATACACCAATCGTCAGGCGCTCCAACTCATAGACCCAAAGGTCAGAAAAGATTCGATCTGGAATAACATCAGAGACGGAGGACGTAACAAGGATTATAATCATCAGATGCGTGCCACCTTCGCAGTGCCTCTGAAATCTATTCCATTAGTCGACTGGGTCAAGTTGGACCTTAGCTATGATGCATCCTACAGCTGGAAAGCAGCCTCTATCAACACAGATTCACTAGGCAATGTCATCCAGAATGGACAGAAAGGGCAGATATCCACTGAGCTTGACTTTACTAAGCTGTATAACAAATCAAAGTACCTGGCGAAGGTGAATAAACCGGCGGGTACTGCTGCGAATAAGGGTGGACGTACGCCGGCCAATCAGCCCCCTAAGCCATTAGCAGATCTGAAAAAGGATGATCCAAACAAATCTGACCCTAACAAAGCGAAAGACGATAAGAAGAAACCTCAGGAGATAAGTCCTCCCTTAAAAATCGCTTTGCGGATGTTGATGGCTGTGCGTAAATTCAGGATCAATTATGGTGAAACCAATGGGACAACCATTCCCGGCTTTACTCCACAGTCAGAGATTCTCGGAATGAGTAGTGGATTCGGCGCACCGGGCTGGAGTTTTATCAGTGGTATACAACCTAAGATCAACAAGAAAGCATATCAAGACGATGGCGATTACCTGGCAGATGCAAGAGATAACGGATGGATCACCACCAATGCATTTCAAAATGCACCTGTCCTCCAGTTCCGGACCAAGGCGCTTGACAGTCGTCTGTCTATCGAACCATTTACGGATTTCAAAATTGATTTTGATTTCACACGCAACCTGACAACAAATTATTCCGTCTTCTTCAAGACCTATAATAAGTCAGGTAATACCATTGAAGACATCGGCCGCAGATCTCCGCGCGAAATCGGCAATTTCACCATTTCTTACCTGACCATTCCAACCCTCTTTATGGGCGACTCGCTCAGAGTTAATCAACTCTTTGATAAATTTGAAACGAACAGGGCGATTATTTCCAAAGAGCGTGGTATTGGCGAACATGCCATCGATGGAACAGGATATGCGGAAGGTTTCGGACGTAAACAGCAGGATATTCTTGTACCGGCCTTTTTAGCTGCCTATACCGACAAGGATCCGGTGAATTTTAATTTCACTGATATGTTTAACTGGATTCCCAAGCCAAACTGGACGCTCAATTACAGCGGATTGAGTAAACTCGCTATGTTTAAAAATGTGTTCAGCAATGTGCGCCTTACGCATGGCTACAAGTCAACACTCTCCATCAATACCTTTGAGACTGACCTTAGCTATGATGATTTTGATGAGACCACTGGTCAGGAACTCGGTCAGCGTAATTCATTTAACCTCGACTCCATCAGTAAAAATTATTATTCCCAGTTCCTGCTTCCGTCTATCATCATTGAAGAGTCGTTTGCCCCATTGATCGGACTTGATGTCAAGATGAAAAACGATATGAATTTCAGCTTCAGCTACACCAAGCGTCGCGGATTGTCCATGGGCTTTATTTCGTACGAATTGGCAGAGACCAGATCTACCACCGTAGATTTTGGATTTGACTGGAAACTGAAGGATGTACGCATAGGATTCCTTCCCGGATTCAACAGTGCAGCTAATAAAAAGAAATCAAGTACACCGAAACCAGGTGGTGGTGGTGGAACCCCAAAGCTGGGTAATGACCTCAGCATCCTCTTTGACTTGTCCTTCTCCGATAATATCACATTCAATCACCTGCTCGATCAGGAAGCAGGGGCAAGGCCAACCAGAGGATCTAAGGATATCACGATATCGCCTGCGATCAGCTATGACGTCAATAAGAATGTCAGCCTCAGGTTTTTTGTTGACTATAGACGCCAGCAACCTTACGTCAGTAATTCTTATCTCGTCGTTAACGTCGAAGGAGGGGTTACTGTCCGTATAAAACTAGAATAAGGAATCTACACAAAGATGCTGTTGATCTGATCTGTTTCGATCAGGAAACCATCATGTCCATAAGGGGACTGCAGGATATGAAGTGTAACGTCTGGCATGAGTTCTGCAAGAAATATCTGTTGAGGCACCGGAATCAAGCGGTCGGAATCAATACCGATGATGGTGGCCTTCATGGTTAGTCGCTGAAGTGCAATGTCTGTTCCACCGCGTCCTCTTCCCAGATGATGTGTATCCAGTGAATTGATTAGGTGCCAATAGCAATGCGCATAAAAACGGTTCACCAGTTTTTCTCCTTGATGACGGATATAGGATGATGCACGATGATTCCGCATGACGTCATCCTGGTCTGTTTGTGTTTCAATGTAGGCTTCAATCGTTCTGTACCCGAGTAGGGCTATTCCCCTTGCAGCACGCATGCCTATTGCACCTGATTCATGATTGTTTTCGCTCAATGTATGGTCAGCGAGCATGGCCTGTCGTTGGGCCTCATGGCCTGCTATAGCCCAGGCAGATTCCCTTGCGCTGGTGGCGAGGAGCCCCAGGTGTTTTATTTTGTCAGGGATCAGATATGCAAACTCAAGTACCTGGTGACCACCACATGATCCGCCTATACAAAACCGGATCTCATCAATACCCAGGTGCACCCTCAATCTGTCATGCGCATTGACCCAGTCTCTCACGGTCACCAATGGCCAGTTCATTCCATATGGTTGACTAGAAGCAGGGTTGATACTTCGGGCTCCGGTAGATCCATAACAGGAGCCAAGTACATTGGCGCAGACGATAAAATATTTTGTTGGATCGAGTGTTTTGCCTTCACCAAATAGGCCACTCCACCAGTCATCAACACGACTGTTGGCCGTCAGCGCATGGCATACCCAGATGACATTATTTTTTGCTGCATTGAGTTTCCCATAGGTATGGTAGGCAATGGTGATTCCATCCGCAAAAGTATATCCTAGCTCGAGGGAGAATGGGGAGGAATCGCGGAAGTAGCTGATGCCAGGGATTTCAACGGGCAAGGCATAATCAGTAACTTTGGTCATTGTTCACTCATGATTAAAGCCTGTCCTATATCGAGGATGATATCATCGATATGTTCGAGCCCTGTGGAGATTCGTAGGAGGCCATCTGTGATCCCTGCTTCGGCCCTGGCCTCAGGGGTGAGTCTGGCGTGGGTGGTAGATGCTGGATGAGTTGCAATACTGCGTGTGTCGCCAAGATTGGCCGTCAGCGATAACATCTTCAATCCATCCAGGAATCGTTTCCCTTGCACGAACCCTCCGGCTATTTCGAAGGTAACCAGGCCACCTCCTCGCTTCATTTGTTTTCTGGCGATAGCGGCACCGGGGTGACTGTCCAGAAATGGATACCGTACATTTTGGCATTGGGGATGTTGGGCTAAAAAGTGTGCGAGACGTTCCGCATTATCACAATGTCTGTCCATTCTTACGGCAAGTGTCTCAAGGCTTTTTGACAACACCCATGCGTTAAACGGAGAGAGGGCTGGACCTGTACTCCTGCAAAGTTTTTTGATCTCTGTGATCAGTTCTTTTCTTCCAGCTACTATGCCTCCGACCACCCTGCCTTGACCGTCAATATATTTTGTCGCACTGTGTGTAATAAGATCAGCACCCCAATGCACCGGTTGCTGCAGGTAGGGCGTTGCAAAGCAGTTATCTACATTCAGGATGAGGTTGTTTTTGACACAGAATGATTTTGCAGCTTCAAGGTCTATAATATCAAGACCCGGATTGGATGGAGTTTCGATAAAAAACATTTTAGTAGAATCCTTGACGGCTTCATTCCAGGTTTGTTGGTCCACAGGATCAACAAGTGTGACTTCAATGCCCCACTTAGGAAGATATTGATGAAGAATGGTATGGGTGGAACCAAACACTGCCCTTGATGCAATCAGATGATCACCTGACTTGAGGAGTGCCATAAAGGAGGCAAAGATGGCAGCCATTCCGCTCGCAGTAGTGACTGCATCCTCGGCGCCTTCCAGGGCAGCTATTTTATCTTCGAGTTCTTTGCAGTTGGGATTGGTAAAGCGGCTGTAGATATTACCTTGTTCCTCATCAGCAAATACAGCCCGCATCTGCTCGGCATCATCAAAAACGAAACTGGATGTAGGAAACAAAGGTGTGCTATGTTCCTTTTCGCCCGTCTGGGCTATTTGTAACCGGATAGCAAGTGTTTCGAATTTCATGAGGTTACGATTGAAGGCAAGCATGTTGTGATGTTGAAGGCTAATGATGGAGTTATAGCTGTGTCTTCGATGAATTATAAAGATAAGCTGTTACTACCTGACCGACCGTGCCGAGGACATTGGGGTCAATTACGTTTAAGTTATCATCGTGGGTATGCCAGTGCGCTCCAAAGCCCCTGCTGGTATCCAGTGATTTGTTGATGATATCAATCATCGGGATTTCGGTGTAGAGATTGACAAAGTAATGATCGTCTGTTATGGGTCTGCTCTTTACATCTATGAAATTAGCAGACTTACCCATCCCCTTAGCCAGTGACCATACCTTTTCATAGTGACTATGGATCCTGCTCACCTTTTGGGGTGTGAAAACGCCTGTAACATCTTCCTTCTGAAATGTGGCTCCTTTGGCACCCACCATATCAACCAATATTCCAAATTCAGCACGATAGCCCTGTATATGCGGGTTTCGCGCCCAATGTTGAGCTCCGAGACACCATGTTTCTGCACCGCCATTTGTTGCACCCTGATCTTCGGCATCAAACAGGATGATATCAACACCTATCGGAAGCGGATTTTCTTTGAGGAGTCTTGCCATTTCAAGTAAGACGCCCACACCGCTGCCACCATCATCTGCACCATCGATCGGCTTGTCAGCACGTTCATCATCTTCATCTGCAGCATATCGGGTGTCCCAATGGGCCGCGAGCAATACCCGCCTTGCATACGTGGGGTTAAAAGAAGCTATGATATTGGCAGCTCTGACTTCACCTATTGTTGCTGTTTTTGCATTGAAGGTCTGCTCCGTGACTTTAGCACCATAACCTTTCAGCTTACTGACCATCCATTGGCGCGCAGCTTTGTGTCCTTCACTACCGGGCACTCTGGGCCCGAAGGCTACCTGCTTTGCAATAAAAGCATAGGCAGAGTCTTTTGAAAATACAGGTACCTTGACCGGTGTTGTTGGCTTTGTTGTATCCTCTGCTGGAGTCGTAGGGACGGGATCCTGTTTGCAGGAAATAATAAGGGAGAGGAAAAGAAGAAAGAATATGTATTTCATGGGCGTATCAAGTATGGGAAGGTTGTTGTTGATAAGTTGATGTGTTGATAAGTTGATGTGTTGATAAGTTGATGTGTTGATAAGTTGATGTGTTGATAAGTTTATTGCGGGTCGACAGATTTTTAATTGGTTACAGTCTTTAGAAAGTGGAGTTAATGCACCTTCGGCTTGTAGTTTAGATAGTTTAGTTCTTGTAGCTTAGAGTCTGCCTGTTCGTTCAATTCTCCAGGTACACTGTGCTTCGATTTTCATTTTTAATTATCGGTTGGTGAGCATAGTCGAACCATTTCGGTTGGTGAGCGTCGTCGTACCATCATGCTTCGGCTCCACTCAGCACATCGCTTTTCATTTTTCATTTTTCACTTCTAACTTATCTTCCACGATGTTCCTTCCTTTCCATCCTTCAAGTCAATATGTATAGCATTGAGCGTATCTCGAATTTTATCTGAAGTAGACCAGTCTTTGTTCTCGCGTGCCTGCTGACGCATATCAATCACCAGTTGCATCAAGCCCTGTAATTGAACCATATGATCATCTGCACCCGAGGCGGATTCATCGTTGAGTCCGAAAATAACGAACAACAAATCACTAAAGCATTTTTTGAGTGCATCCAATGCTTCCTGGCCAGTATCATCCGTCTGGAGCTGTCCATCGGAAAGTTTGTTGATAATGGTGCAGAGTTCAAACAACCTCGCCAGTGCCTTAGGTGCGTTGAAATCATCATTCATTTCATCAAACGCATCACGTATGCCCTGGTGTATTTCTGCTGCCAGTGAACTATCTCTTTTTTTGACATCAGTGGTGAGTCCTTTCAGTGTATGATAGGTCTCAATCAATCTTCTATAACCTTTTTCGGCACCACTCAATGATGCGTCATTGAGATCAAGCGTGCTTGCATAATGTGCCTGTAGAAAGAAAAAGCGAAGCGTCATCGGAGAGTATGCCTTACTGATATGTGGGCTATTGCCGGTAAATATTTGTACGGGTGTGATATTGTTGCCCTCGCTTTTCGACATCTTCTTGCCATTAAGAAGGAGCATGTTGCTGTGGATCCAATAGTTGGCAGGTGTATTTCCGCAAGCGCCAAAACTCTGGGCTATTTCATTTTCATGATGCGGAAATTTAAGATCATTTCCACCGCCATGGATATCAAATCGTTCGCCAAGGTATTTAGTACTCATCACGGAGCATTCAAGATGCCATCCCGGAAATCCAACAGACCAAGGCGCGTTCCATCGTAACAAATGCCGCTCATCCGCTTTTATCCAGATAGCGAAATCTGATGGATGTCTTTTTTCATCCTGGTTTTTCAGGTCTCTGGTTTCCACCAGCAGGTCTTCTACTTTCCTTCCTGATAATTTTCCATACACATCAGCCTTACGGAGCAATTTGTTGGTATCAAAATAAACGCTGCCATTGGCTTCATAGGCATATCCTCTCTTGATGATCTCTTCTACCATCTCTATCTGTTCCAGAATATGGCCTGTTGCCCTCGGCTCTATGCTTGGTTCGAGAGTGTTAAACCGACGCATGATCTCATGGAAGCCATTGGTATATTTCTGGACGATTTCCATTGGTTCCAGTTGCTCTAGCCTTGCTTTTTTACTGATTTTATCTTCGGCGTTGGAATCTACATCACCCTCCAGGTGGCCTACATCTGTTATATTACGGACATAGCGCACTTTATACCCCAGGTACATGAGGTGCCGGTAGATGACATCAAAACTCACAAACGTGCGGCAGTTTCCGATATGGACATCGTTATAAACGGTTGGACCACAGACATACATTCCTACCCGGCCCTCGATGATGGAACGGAAAGTCTCTTTTGTGCCGCTGATGCTGTTATAGATTTTCAGGTTCATGGCCGCAAAAATAAGCTATTGAAGCGAGGAGATCAGGACCCTGTCCGGGTATTGAGGCAAATTCCTGTGCTCACAGGGTAATGGTCGCTATACCGGATATGGTGCGTATAGTGATCCTTGAAGTAAATGGAGGGGGTGCCAAGCAGGTAATCGATCCTCAGCAGCGGCAGCTTACTTTCATAGGTTGTGCTCAGTCCGGATCCACGTTCCTTAAAACTATCTCTGAGGTCATCAGCCAATATATGATACGTATGGGACAATGGGGTGTCATTGACGTCTCCGGCAATAACTGAAGGGTAGGGTGATTTACGAAGATGGTCCCTGATGGTTAGAGCTTCTATAGCTCTCAATTTTGTGGTTTGTTTATACCGGCTTACGATAAAGCGGATATTCTGCCAGGTGTTTTCATTTTTGAGATCCATATCCTGGATGAGCTCCTCAGTCGTATTGGTGACCCTGTTCGATACCAGATGCATATTGTATACTCTGAGGGTGCCCTGAGGGGTCTTGAGGTCTGCCCACATGCAGCTTGGGCTGGTCTCCTCGCCCTCCAGTTCGCCATGCTTCAGGATAGGATATCGGGATAATATCCAAAGTGAAGATTTTGGAGCATGAAGGCTATGATTCATTCCAAACCTTTTGGCTATAAGTTCTCCTTTGGCGGCTTCCTGCAGACAGAGGATGTCCGGGAATTCTACAAGACTATTCAGGGCGTTGTAAAGGGAATCTATTTTTCCTTCTATACCGGTACCTTTTTTTACTGGTATCATTGAAAGGCCACGCATGTTATAGGACATCAGCCGGATGGATTCTTCGCAAGGCGCTTTCCCTGACCCGGTGGAAAAGAGTTTTACGTAGCTGGTATGATTTGTGAAACCGGCAAGAATAGCTACAATTGAAAAAGAGGCATACCAGCTTCTGAAAAAAATCCAGCCTGTTGCAAAGAGGCCGTTGACCAGCATGATAAAGGGATATGTGAGCGCCAGCAGCGAAAGCCATCCCCATTTTTCAACGGAGACGTAAGGGGTTATATAGGTGAGTATCAGCAGCAAGATGAAACAGCCATTGATCCCGAGGATCCACTTTTTCAGCAAACCTATCTTCGGGTTACTTTTGGCTCGCGTCATGCAGAAATTTTTTATCCTCCTCACTGAGATTCTCGAAGCCTGACTGCTTGATTTTATCCAGGATGGAGTCAAGGCGTTCTTGGTCCCCATCAATCACATGTTCGACCGTAGTTGGGCTGTCTGATTTCTGATTGGCCGCACGATGTCGCACTTCCATGGTGACTTTTCGCTTGACTGGTTTTGAAGGGGTGCGAACAGGTTTTTTAAATAAAGAAATTAGGCGTCTGAAGCCACGTGTGAGGTCAACGCCCTGGCGTAGCATATGGACATAAAAAAAGCCAAAAGCTGCACCGCCTAAATGAGCCATATGTCCTCCTACATTTTCCATATTGGCGATACCAATGACATAAATGGCCAAAAGTCCGGCAACTATATATTTCAGTCTTACATCTCCAAGGAACAATAATCGCATCTGATAATCAGGAGCAGTAATACCTGCAGCAGCTACGATGCCCATGATCGCTGCAGATGCTCCATGCAGATTACTGCCCCCATCATAGATGAGTGGAGCAGTAAGCAGATAGATTAGGGCCCCTGCCAATCCGGAATAAAGGTATAGCGGTAACATCCGGTGATCACCCAGCAGGTCCCCGGCGATCCTGCCAAACCAATAGAGGATCATCATATTAAATAAAATATGGAAAAACCCTACGTGGGTAAACATATGGGTTAGGATTGTCCATGGATGCATGGCATCCCACACGAGGTCATCGGAAAGGAAAAGGTAATTTGTTACTTCCCCGAACAACCCATGCTGAGGATTAAAGCCTGAACTCACGATAAGAACCAGCTGAAACAGCGTTATGGCCAGAAATAGAGCCACATTGACAATGATCAACCTGGTGATCGTATTGCCGGACTGGAACTGGTATCGTATGTCGTTTATTATCGAGCGGAACACAATATCAAATGTAAGTGATATCGAAGAAAACGAATGAAAGGAGAATAAAGTTGGTAAATGGTGAAAGTGGCTGAAGAGGTTGAAGAGGTTGAAGAGGCAGAAAGGCTGAAGGGGCGGAAAAGGCCTTTCGGGGCTGAAGACCGCTTTAAGCTTCTTGGGATAAGCGAGCCGTAGGGTTGAAGAGCTTAGCATTGCCATCTGACACTTATTTCGGCGAAATATATTTCGTAGAAATACGATTTCAAAGAAGTCAAGATTTACATTGCCTCTTCTGCCTTTTCCGCCTCTTGTGCCTCTTGTGCCTATTGTCCCTATCTCAGGAAGTTTCCCCCATATTTCCAATGACGTGCAAGGATAAATCCTGCCAGCGCCCCACCCAAGTGCGCAAAATGAGCCACATTGCCTCCTGAGCCGGTGAGGCCTGAATACAGACCAATACCAATAAGTATCAAAGCCATGACCCAGGCTTTTATAGGGATAGGCGGAAAAAGTAACATCAATTCGCGATCCGGATATAAGGTAGCAAAAGCAATAGTCACCCCGAAAACAGCTCCAGATGCTCCAAGGACTGCAAATTCGGGAGCGGCAAATGTCCACCCCAGGTAATAAGGCAGATAACCAACAATAAAGTGAGCTGCCAGGCCGGTAAGTCCTGAAATCATATACAGCGCCAGAAATCGCTTGGGTCCCAGCGTCATTTCAACCATCGGACCCATAAAATAAAGGCTCAACATATTGAATAAAATATGGGAGATGTCCGCATGCATAAACATGTAGGTGATGATCTGGAATGGCTGAAACAACCCGGTGGCCGGAGAGTAAAAAGGAAGCATATTGCCCCATTCAGGGGGTAATAACTGTACTGCAACAAAAACGATGACATTGATGATCAACAGATGTTTTACTATACCGGTCAGTGGCATCATAGGGATAGAGGATCACGTGAGCTTTAGGATTGAAATCGTTTGAGTATCTCTTCTTTGCCGAAAGTAATAAAGGTCTTTCTTCCGGAAGGGCTTGTATAGGGATTGTCAGAGGCCATGAGTTGTTCGATCAGGCTTTGCATTTCTTCAGTTGTCATGATTTCACCCCGGCGTCTGCTCAAGTTTGAAGCCATGACAAAGGCGATCTTTTCAACCGGTTTCATCTCCATCATCTGGTGTCCTTCTTTAAACCGGTCAAGGATATCTTCAATGGCCTGCTGAGGGGAAATAAGATCTGTCATGATGGCTGGTATACCATGGATGATAAACGTATCATGACCAAATTCAGCTACATCAAAACCAAGGGATTGCAGATGCGGAACTAATTCTCTCAGGACTGCTGCATCGGCAGTACTGCTCTGTATAGTTTCCGGCCAAAGTAATTTCTGCGTTGCCACATTGTGCAAGGCCAGGTCCTTCATCATAGACTCAAATAAAATCCGTTCATGGGCAGCACGCTGATCGATCACCAGCATGTTGGCAAGGCCGGTCACTACGATATATCTTTGCCAAAGTTGCACCGGCACGGCAAGGTCTGTTAAATCCGTGTCATTTGTGTCGGTACTGAATACGGATGCAGGAGTATGGGCAGTATCTGCAGGGTCTTCACTTTTTTCAATTGAAAAACCTTCAATAGATTGAAGCAATGTGCCCCATTTTTTGATATTTTCTTTTTCTTGGTGACGATCGCGCTCCATTCCACTCATACCAGAATTAAAGACAGTTCTGGCAGGAGCATCTCCGGTGGAGCGGTTGATCCCGACTTCCTGTTCGAAATCAATGGATGGAGTAATGCTATATTTCCCAAGTGCGTGCCGGCAGGCTGCACGAAGGTAATTGTAGATGATACGTTCATCTTCAAACTTTATTTCCTGTTTGGTCGGATGGACATTGATATCAATTTTATCTGCATTGATATCAAGAAAAAGAATGTAGAATGGATATTGATCTGGGGGTAAAATATCTTCATAGGCCGACTTGACCGCATGCTGTAGATAAGAACTCCGGATGAACCTGCGGTTGACAAAAAGGAATTGCTCCCCTCTTGATTTTTTCCCAAGCTTGGGTTTTCCTATGTAGCCGCTAAAGTTTACATAATTGGTTTCCTCTTCCACAGGAACGAGATGTTCATTGATCTTCTTGCCGAAGATATTAATGATCCTGTTGCGCAGAGAGCCGGCAGGCAGATTGTAGATCTCCTGCTCATGATGATATAGCTTAAACTGGATTTGTTCAAAAGCTAGAGCGAGATGATGAAATTCATCCAGGATGTGACGCATCTCGACCGGATCACTTTTCAGAAATTTTCTTCTGGCCGGAACATTGTAGAATAGATTGCGGACGATGACAGAAGTGCCCACTGGGCATTGACAACCTTCCTGCACAGTTACCACTGAAGCTTCGACAAGAATCCTGGTGCCTATCTGATCCTCAGCTCTTCGGGTCTTGATCTCCAGGTGCGCGATGGCAGCAATGGAGGCAAGGGCCTCTCCCCTGAAACCCATGGTGCGGATGTCAAACAGATCTTCTGCTTTCCTCAGTTTAGAGGTGGCATGACGTTCCAGGCTCATTCTCGCATCCGTCGGGGACATGCCACTTCCATTGTCCTGGATATGTATGACAGTCTTTCCGGCATCTTTGATGATGACGTTGATCTCTGTTGCCTGTGCATCAACGGCATTGTCAAGCAATTCCTTGATCACGGATGCAGGACGTTGTATAACCTCACCGGCAGCGATCTGGTTAGCTATCGAATCGGGAAGAAGCCTAATGATATCCGGCATAGTGAAAATTCAAAGGTTTTATAAACGCTTGGCGATGTAATATTCCTGCATGGATATTGATCAATATGATCTTTCATCCCTGCCTTCCATATAATTGATAAAGGCTTTGTTGACCACTTTATTTCCACCCGGAGTAGGATAGTTTCCTGAAAAATACCAGTCTCCGGTATGGTCTGGACATGCTTCATGTAATCCATCAATCGTCTGGTAGATCACATCAACATTCACATCAATATCCGTTGGTGAAACAATTTGTGCTATTTGTTTTGAGATCCTTTCTTCAGATACATGATCATACAGGCTTTGTACCTGGTTAGTGATCTGATCTATAGGAAGAGCCAATTGGGCCTTGCATCGCTGGTAACAATCCTGCAACAGAGATTCTTTTCCTTCTTCGCGCAGGATATCCACCAAGGCCTTAAATGCAACGAAGTCTCCCATCTTGGACATGTCGATACCATAACAATCCGGATAGCGGATTTGCGGTGCACTGCTTACGACAATGATACGCTTTGGTTTCAGCCGGAGGGCTACCATCCTGATGATTGAATCTCTTAGGGTTGTTCCCCGGACTATAGAATCGTCAAGCAAGACAAGGGTGTCGAGATCATTACGAATGATACCGTATGTAACATCATACACATGCGATACCATTTCATGACGGGTATCGATGTTGGCGATAAACGTCCTCAGTTTTTCATCTTTGTTGGCAAGCTTTTCTATGCGGGGTTGTTTGGCCAGCAGGGTCCTGATTTCTTCAGCACTCATTTTTCCTCCTGCTGCGACTATCTGATCTGCTTTTACTTTACTATAGGCATCGTGCAGTCCTTCCATGAGGCCATAGAAAGCAGCTTCAGCTGTATTGGGGACATAGGTAAATACGGTATCCTCAAATTTGTAATCAACCGCCTGCAGGATGCGTTCGACCAGGTTTTTGCCCAGGTTCTTACGTTCGACATAGATATCCTTATCCGAACCGCGGCTAAAATAAATACGCTCGAATGAGCAGCTTTTTTTTTCGCGTTTTTCGATAAAGGGGACGACCTCGTGTCCGCCTGCTTTCTTGATGATCAGGGCATGGCCGGGTTCGAGTTCTTCGACAAAGCGGGCACTGATATTGAGCGTGGTTTGTAAGGCTGGTCGTTCAGAAGCGGCTGCGATGATTTCATCATCCGCATAATAGAAGCAAGGGCGTATACCGTTTGGATCGCGGAAGATAAAGGCGTCTCCGTGTCCGATCATGCCAGCCATGACATATCCGCCGTCAAATTTGCGGCAGGAGTTTTTCAGGATGCGCTGTACATCCATATTCTCCATGATCAGTGGGGTGATCATTTCATTTTCGATGCCATCCTGTTTGTACCACTTGAACAATCGCTCCACCTCACTATCCACAAAGTGACCTATTTTTTCAAGCACGGTGACCGTGTCTGATCTTTCTTTCGGGTATTGGCCCAGGCGTACCAGTTCATTAAAAAGTTCGTCGACATTGGTCAGGTTAAAATTACCTGCCAGGACAAGATTTCGTGTGATCCAGTTATTAAGCCGGACAAAAGGGTGGCAGGTCTCGATCGAATTGTCACCATGGGTGCCATACCGGAGGTGGCCCATGAGGACTTCACCGGTGTAGGGTTTATTTTCCTTGAGCCACGCACCATCTTTGAGTTGCTCCGGGGTGCAATCTTCAAAATGCTGAAAAATGCCCTGGAAAACTTCCTTGAGGTATTGAGGACTGTTGCTTCGTTTACGGCTGATATACCTGGTCCCTGGAGAGGGATCAAGTTTGATCGTGGCTACTCCTGCCCCGTCCTGTCCCCTATTGCGCATCTTTTGAAGGAGCAATTGCATGGTATACAGTCCATGGAGAGCTGTGCCATACTTTTCCTGGTAGTGCTGTAACGGTTGAAGAAGCCTGATCAGTGCGATGCCGCACTCATGTTTGATCTGATCACTCATTGGAGGTCGCAAAAATAGGGTTTTTAACTCCACATTTTGGCGAGTTAAGGAAACAAGGTTCCTTAAAAATAGTTGTCACCTGTTTATCTGGTCCTTTTACGAGGAAATTAATCTTCTCCGAGGCCTTAAAGGCATGAACCACCGGTTAATAAGTTTGTCGAAACCTCCAGTCTTAAAATTAAAACCGCTCACCCTCCAACTTTCTCACCTTCTTACTCTCTTACACCCCTTGAACTGCTTTCATGAGATAAGCACAGATGATACCTCCATACGTACCCAGGGCATAACCTAATACCGCCAGCAATACACCGACCGGCGCCAGGGAAGGACTAAAGGCAGCAGCCATCACAGGTGCAGAAGCTGCTCCACCTATATTGGCCTGTGAACCAACAGCCATAAAAAAGAATGGAGCCTTGATCAGTTTTGCCACAATGATCATCGTTGTGGCATGGACCAGCATCCAAATAATGCCAATAGCAAACAATCCCAGGTTGTCAAAGACTTCTTTCAGGTTCATTCCCATGCCTATAGTGGCGACGAGGATGTAGATAAAGATACTTCCCCATTTAGATGCACCTACGCCTTCCAATTTGCGGAAACGAGTGAAAGAAACCATGAGACCATAGGTAGTAGCAATCAAAACAATCCAGAAAAATCCACTGATGATGGACTCCAGTCGCCATGCCTTTAATTCTGGTTCAATGGATTGTAAAGCAGGAACGATCAGATCAGCACCCCAGTGCGAGATGGCCACCCCACCAAAAGCTACACCCATCAGGATGAACATATCCAGCGTTGATGGCACTTTTTCAATACTCAGGCGGTAATCATTGATTTTCTTTTTAAGGCCTTCAATAGCACTGGTATCAGCTTTAAGCCATTTGTCAATTTTTGCTGTAGTGTTTGCGCCATAGAGCAGGAATGCCATCCAAATGTTTGCCACGACGACATCGACTACTACCATAGTTCCGAAAAGGCTGTCAGGCACACTGAATATTTCTTTCATGGCGGCCTGGTTGGCGCCTCCGCCTATCCAGCTTCCCGCAATACAGCTTAGCCCTTTCCACAAATCGTCTGATGAAGTTTCTATAACGCCTGGGAATAACCAGGTGGTAGCCAGCAGAGCAATTGGACCACCAAGTATGACACCAATCGTCGCGGTAAAAAACATGATCAACGCCTTTGGTCCCAATCCCAGAATGGCTTTCATGTCAATACTCAGGCAAAGCAGGATGAGACTGGCTGGTAAAAAATAGCGGGAAGCAATTTTATACAAATTGCTTTCCTCCCCGGAAATAAGACCAAGGGGCCAGTTCATCAAGGCAGGTATAAAATAGCATAAGAGCAAGGCGGGCACATATGTATAAAACTTCTTCCAGAAGGGCGCCTCGGAATTGGAGGTATAGAAAATAATGGCAAGTGTGCAGATAAGGATACCGAACACAACAGCATCGTTAGTAAACCATGGATTCATGGGAACCAAGATATAAATTTCAAACAGGAGTGGGGTTTATAGCCCTGCGTAAAATGGCTCAAATGATTAAAAGGCTGAATGGCAAAATGCAATATGCAAGAATCGATCGAATCCAGTTGTAGGGGTTCAAAATTTTGAACCCCTACTACCAGTGAATTTTAAACGAATCCAGTTGTAGGGGTTCAAAATTTTGAACCCCTACTACCAGTGAATTTTAAACGAATCCAGTCGTCTCGCCCTCTTACAAAAAAAAGGGGGCACCGAGCTAGCACTCGGCACCCCAAAAACCCCAAAAAACCAATTGAAAACTATATCTTTTCTGTCAGAAAAACAGATTTTTTTTATTCAATCAAAGCATAAAGATAAGCCGTTTGAAAATTCTATTCGTTATGTAACTCAGGCGGTAAAAGTTTTTTTATCATTTGATAAATATGATCCTATCTACTTGACACAAAACCTAAGTTTCAACAGATTATGTTTATTAGTGTCATTTCAAACCAAGAAAACCTGAAGTTATCGCTATTGAGGACGTAATAGCGAAGCGAACATACATATCTTTAAATAATACTACATTATTTTTCTATCAGGCCTTAGGTTTACGTTTAAATTGGATTTTGTCAGGTCTGCATCAAATGCAATATGACAACAATAACACTCTAAATTTACACAGAGTTTACTAATATTTACTTTTAAGGCATAAAAACCTCATAATAATTTGTTAACCGGTTTGAAAACACCAAAATAATATGTCCAAAGCTAAAACCAGATATGTCTGTTCCAACTGTGGTGCCACGGCTTCAGGCTGGATGGGTAAATGCCCTGAATGTAATTCATGGGACACTATGACAGAGGAGATTATATCCGGAAAGAATAGTTCGGGTGCATCAAAACGCATCACAGGTGATAGAGCTATTCCGACGTTACTTTCAGAGATAAGCATGGAAACCGAGATGCGGGTGCAGGTAGGCGATCCGGAGCTTGAAAGGGTCCTCGGTGGAGGAGTAGTACCCGGATCCGTAATCCTCATGGCAGGTGAACCTGGCGCAGGGAAATCTACCTTGTTGCTTCAAATGGCTGCCAATCACGGTCTCAGGATGTTGTACATTTCTGGAGAAGAAAGCGCCACCCAGATTAAAATGCGTGCCCACCGTCTGGGCATCAAAGGAGAGCATTGCCATATCCTTGCAGAGACTGATCTCACGAGGGTCATCGATGCCATCACAGAGATTCAGGCAGGTATCGTCATCATCGATTCCATCCAGACCATATACTCTCCAAATCTTGAATCGGTTCCGGGTTCCGTAAGTCAGATCCGGGAATGCAGTTACCGTTTGCAACAGCTCAGTAAGCAGACCGGTATCACCATCATACTGGTAGGACATATCACCAAGGAAGGAGATATCGCTGGACCGAAATTAATGGAGCATATAGTTGATGTTGTCTTACATCTTGAAGGAGACAGACAATATAATTTCAGACTCCTCCGATGTGTCAAAAACCGATTTGGGTCGACACGAGAGATCGGGATCTATGAAATGAAAGGCATGGGACTTGTTCCCGTAGAGAACCCATCCGAATGGCTTATACCAGCGGACCACAATCACAGAGCATCAGGCTCATGTATTGCCCTAGTATGTGAAGGCTTCAGGCCTTTTCTGATAGAGACACAGGCGTTGGTCAGCACTGCTGTCTATGGTACAGCCCAACGATCCACCTCTGGATATGATGTCAGACGCCTCCACCTCATGCTTGCCGTGCTCGAAAAGCGATGTGGGTTTTTCTTTGGCAACCAGGATGTATTCCTCAATGTAGCCGGTGGACTCAAAGTCACTGAACCAGCAATCGATCTCGCTCTGGCCGTAGCATTGGTCTCTTCATTACAGGATATCCCGGTGCCCAGAGATATTTGCTTTGCAGGTGAAGTGGGCTTGTCAGGAGAAATACGTCCGGTGCAGCAATTGGATAAACGGATTGCAGAAGCTACCAGATTAGGGTATAATAAAATCTATATCCCTCCATCCGGGCAACTCGAAATACCAAAATCAAATACAACTGTTGTCCAGGTAAAATTGTTGAGAGAACTGTTTGAAGTGGTTTTTGGATAATGTGAGTTGTGAGTTGCGGTTGCTGAGCTTAAGCACAAGGCTGAGCGTTAGCAGGTCGAAGCATGAGTTGTGAATTGTGAGTTGTGAGTGGAGATTGTAAGCGTTTCAATGTCTCACTCGTCTCACTGTCTCACACCTCTCACTGTCTCACACCTCATACTGTCTCACTGTCTTGCGCCTCTCATTGTCTCACTCTTCTCACTGTCTCACACCGCTCACCCCTCTCACATTTAGCTGAATGAAAATAATATTTTTTGATGGTAACTGTCCTATGTGTCACTCCTGGGTGAAGCGAATCCTCCGTGCAGATAAGAAGATAGAAATTAGGTTTTCACCGCTTGAAGGCAAACTGGCAGCGGAGATGCTGACACCTTTGATACCTAGGTACAATCACGAGGATACGATTGTGTTTTATGACGAAGGGGAGGTGTTTATACGAAGTGATGCTGCATTGAAGATTTTACAAACGCTTGGATTTCCTTACAATCTTGGCTTTATAGGTCGACTGATACCTAAGACATGGAGGGATGCGATGTATCGTTGGGTGGCCAAAAGGCGTTATCGGTATGGAAAGCGCTTTGATACTTGTCCGTTGCCGCCGATGGAGTGGAAAGATAGGTTCGTTTAAATGGGCCTTAATTGAAAGGTCTGTCGACATAAATCAAACCCCTGCGCCTGGGAAATTGGAGACATGATGTCGCCCGTTTTTCTGTATTAGTAACCCCAGTATGTGCCTCGGATGATTGATAATCAGAGATCTGGGAAATCAACCACTTGGTTTGCAAAACGTGGATTCCGGACTAAAAGGGGGCTTTGAGCTTTCGGAAACAGCATGGATAAAAGTAGATTTTGGGTAACCCCGTACGTTTTGGGGAGAAACTTTTATATTTGCACTCCTTTTTTGGCGTGGTAGCTCAGATGGTTAGAGCGTGCGATTCATAATCGCAAGGTCGGCGGTTCAATCCCGCCTCACGCTACTCAAATAAGCTTGATCGCAACATCTTCAGGGCCTTTAACTAAACTGTGGTTATTGGCCTTTCCATTTAAGCCTGCTTTACGCCACTTTCGCTAATTTAGATTTAGCTAGTTTAGTGAACTTTGGACCTCCTTCAGACGAAGTGGGATTAGATAATTTCACCATCCTTTCACCGGTTTGTTATTCATCGGTACGATTAAGTCCGATTCGAGCTTTCTGATGGAGGCTGGAGCTATAGGTTTCCGGGGTGATATCCAGGCACATCAGGTAATACTTCCTGGCCGTTTCAATGGCCCCCATCGATTCATGAATGACCCCGCATTGTAATGCTGCGCTGCAGGCGAAATAAAATTTTTCGAACTGCCCTGTGCTGATGGTTAGCATGAGATAATGTAATGCCTCCGCATAGGACTTCTGGGCTTGCAGAATCCTTCCTTTGCGGTAGAGATACTCCAGACGATGAGCATGCCGATTCATCGAATCGTATAGGGTTTGCGAAAGCTGGCTCAGTGCTTTATCATAGTACCCGCCATCATAGTACAATCTGCTTCTCAACAACACCGGATGCGGGGTAGCATGAGTCTCTGCTTCAATCATGGCTTGCTGATCTTCATCGGTAGTATTTGCCCCTTTGATCAGGATCTGTTGCATGTGATTAAAATACCCGCTGCGATCTCCTTTTAGCAATGCAAACCAGGCAAGTTTCTGATGAGCCTCTTTGATGAAATGTTTTCCGTTGTGCTGGACTAGGAAATTTTTAATTGGAACATCCGCATCCGTATCTCCGCGAAATAATTTGCACTCCCCAAGCATAAAGTCAAGAAATGGTATGGGGATGGCTCCCGGGACGCCAACAGGTTTACTCAGAATGCTGATCGCACCGTCATTGTTGCCGTTTGCAATCATCAGATTGGCCATCAGATATTGAACAGTCTTTGTGTCGGGTGTTTTCCCCAGATAAGTATTGAGTAGTTGTATTGCTTTGGCTGGATTGTTATTCAGCCTGCCTTCAGCTAATGCAGTGTACAGTAAAGTCTCTCTATAAAAAAGATTGGTCTCCGGTTTAAGGGTACGCAGGATGGAATATAATTCTCCGAGTCCTTCCTCTATCGTACCATTCAGGCTTGTGACGATTGAAACCAGCCATCGGTATTGATCTGGGACTGCACCAAAGGCAACTTTCAGCGAAGCATATAACCTTAGGTTTGCCACATCGTCTGGATGAAGCTTCTGGTTTTTTCGCAGTAGTTTAAATGACTTGTTGATATCTGTTGCAGCAGCTACAAATTGTCCCTGTTGCAAATGGAGCGCACACTGATGAAGTCCGATCTGTGCCTGTGCCATGAGGGAAAGCGGATTGGTTTCAGGGACGGACGCTATCCTTTCCAGCCGGATGACAGACGCTGAAATGAATGCAGGAATTTTCCGTAAGTCTTCCTGAACAAATATCCGCAGAAACTCGCCGTAGTCTTCGAGGTATGGCCAGATATGATTTTCGGGATGGGTTATGGATTGAAGCCGGATGATAGTGATGGCTTCATCGATGCGCAGGTCAGAGATCAGGGCGTAGGCATTTTTTGCTTCTGGCGTCCAATACATCTCTGTGGCGGTAAGGGTACCAGTCCAAAAAAAAATCCAGGCACAAACAAAAGTCTTCATTTGTGCCCGAATGATTTTATTCACGAATTCAATTCGATGAGATTATACTTCTACTGTATATCCGGCGATCTCGCTGTCGACCAGGATACGTCCGCAGTGTTCACAGGCGATGATTTTTTTACGCTGTGATACTTCGAGTTGGATCTGTGGTGGGATTTGGTTGAAACAACCGCCGCAGGCATCTCTTTCAATCGCTACGAGCGCAAGCCCGTTGCGATAGTTGTTGCGGATACGGTGATATGCTTTGAGGAGGCGTTCATCAATAAGGCCTTCAGCAGTAGAAGCGTTTTTGCGAAGTGCTTTTTCTTCTTTCTCTGTCTTGGCGATGATAGATTTGAGCTCATCCTTCTTGACGTCGAGGTTGGTTTTTTTAGCTTTCAGTTTTTCCTTAGCTTCCTTGATTACCGTATTTTTTGCAGCAGCTTTATCATTGATTTCGCGGGCTTTTTTCTCAGCTAGCTGGATCTCGAGTTTCTGCATTTCAAGCTCTTTGGAGAGGGCGTCAAACTCACGGTTGTTTTTGACATCATCCAGTTGCTTGGTATATTTTTTGATGAGGGATTCCCCTTCGCTGATCTTGGTCGTAAACTTCAGCCCTTCTTTCTCAATATCCTTGACGGTATCATTGAGGTTTTTGAGCCTGGTTTCGAGACCAGTGATTTCATCTTCAAGGTCGCTTACCTCGATCGGAAGTTCACCTTTTAGGACTTCGATTTCGTCTATTTTAGTATCTATCTTCTGGAGAGAGAAGAGCTGTCTCAGCTTTTCTTCAATACTGATTTCGGTTGTTTTAGCCATAAGTTTGTATGAAAATCAGGTAAAATAATGGACTGGATTCGTATTGATTCCTGTGCAATGGGCGGCAAAAGTACTAAAATTCCCTGAAATAAGCTCCTGCAGCAGGTTGATTGTATATTGTTCGCTCTCATAATGACCTATATCACAGACGAGGAGACCGTCTTGGGCATCAAAGAAGTTGTGGTATTTGAAATCAGCCGTCACCAGGGCATTGACTCCTGCCTTCCGGGCGTCTTCCAGTAGGAAGCTCCCGGATCCACCACAGATAGCAACTTTCTGTATTGGCTTGTGCGTCAACACAGTATGCCTGATCACGGTGGCTTTCATCAGATCTTTCAGGAGGTGTAGGAACTGAGGTTCTGTCAGTGGACTGGAAAAATACCCAACAATACCTGCACCCAGGGTAGGATCAAGGCTGTTTTGCAAAGGCCGCAGGATGCTATCGATGTCCAGCCCTATTTTACGTGCTATCCGCTCATTTACTCCATGCTTCAGTGTATTATCCAGGTTGGTGTGGGCAGCATACAGGATCAGGTCGTGTTTGATGGCTTTCCGGATGATTCTCTCGGTAGGGTTAGCACCGGTGATTCGCTTGACTCCGTAAAATATAGCAGGATGGTGTGCTATGACCAGGTTACACCCTTTTGCAATTGCCTCATCTAATACAGCTTCGGTACAATCCAGGCAGATAATAGCCCCGGTGATCTCCTGGTCGGATGAGCCGATCAGCAATCCGCTATTGTCATATTTCTCCTGGAGGTGGAGTGGGGCGACTGATTCGAGGAAATCAAATACCTCACCGGCATGGGTTTTCATGATTCTTCATTTTTTCGTCTGTGTAATGATAGGATCTTACTTTCAAGGCGGGTTGTGCTGAAGCCTTCCACAAACGGAATGACCTCCACACTACCACCCCAGCCAATTACTTCTTTGGCCCCTACTATGGTCTCGGGAGTATAATCACCTCCTTTGGCAAGTATGTCAGGGTGTAAATGCAGGATGATATCAAGTGGAGTGTCTTCAGCAAAAGGAACTACTGCATCTACACAATTGAGCGATGCCAATAGGTACAAACGACTATTCAGCACATTGATAGGTCTCGTTTCTCCTTTCAATCTTCTTACTGAAAGATCGTCGTTGACTCCGATGACCAGACGATCACCACAGGCAGCAGCTGATTCGAGATAACGAATATGGCCAGCATGCAGGATATCGAAACAACCATTCGTAAATACTATCCGCTCCCCGTTTAGGCGCCAGCGGACGATCTGTTCGACCAGACCTTGCCGGTCAAATATTTTAGATTGTGCCGTGGTCCGGGTCAGTGACATTGGTTTTAGGTTTCTTATTGATGATGGGCAGTACAATCAGTCCGATGATGCCGATGAGCATACAGCCTAAAAGCTGAACAGAAAAATACTGAATATTGGCAAATGAGAAGGCATCATCTCCATGTATACCATAGATCGTAAGTGCAGTGATGACCATCAGATGGAAGGTGCCCATGCCTCCGGGGGAAGGAAATACGATACCAAGGCCTCCGAAAACAAAGACCATCAAGCCTGCCATACCACCAAGGTGGGCTGTAGGTTCGAAAGAGTAGAAGCAAAGGAACATCATCAGATAGTACATCAGCCATATCAGGACGGTGTCGAGAAATAGTAGCCATGGCTTTTCAACCCTGCGCAGACTCCTGAGACCGTCCCTGAATCCTTCCACCAGGTGATGAATCTTTTGGTAAAGGCTCCATTGTTTGATGAACCGGCGAAAACGGTAGAGGAAAAACAACAAGAGGAAGACAAGCGCTAACAGAAGGTATAACCAGCTTTTTCCAAAAACAGAGTTGCCGATTTTGTTTTCAAAAAAAGCAAATAAGACATTGCCCTGAAGGATAAAGGCAAGGAGGATAGCGAATAGCAGACTGAGTAGGTCCAGGATCCTATCTACCACGATGGTGCCCATGACTTTTTCAGGTCCTATATTTTCATATTTGGCAAATAAACCTGCCCTGACTAATTCGCCGACTCTGGGAAGACCCATATTAGCAAAATATCCAACCATGATGGTAAAAAACGCATTCGACATACGACCATTTGTACCCATAGTCTTGATGAGTAAGAGCCATCGATGCGCCCTCAACAAATTACTGACGATAAAGGCGACAATGATGGCCATAATCCACCAATAATTGACACTTGCAAAATCCGCCTTAAGTTTATCCATCAGGCTACACTCCTCATCCGGAATCCCTTTAAGGGCACAGTCTGCTATGTAGGCGGCATTCTGGCTTCTATAGACTAAAAAAAGAATAAGAACGCCTACACCTGTAAAAAGGATAAACTGTAAAAACGAACGGACTTTTTTTGGAAGGGTCACCGGCTAGAATTTGATCTTGTTGTGTTCATCAGGATAAACACTACTTGGTTTGAAACCTTTAGCTTCTTCCGGGGTCATCCAGGCGTAAGCCATGATGATAAGGATATCTCCGATCTGTACCTGGCGGGCTGCGGCTCCATTGAGACATATCTGGCCTGAATGGCGCTCTCCGGTGATGACGTAGGTTTCGAGCCTTGCGCCATTGTTATTGTTGACGACTTGTACGCGTTCGCCATCGATCAGGCCTGCAGCATCCATCAGTTCTTCGTCGATCGTGACACTCCCTACATAGTTGAGATTAGCCTCGGTGACGACCGCCCTGTGAATCTTTGATTTTAATACTTGTAAAAACATGGGCGACAAAAGTAAGCGTTAATTGAGAATAGTAGGGATTCTTCAGTTGGTAGTCTTCCAGTTGGCGGCTAACTGCATCTTGACTATTGCTACTGGCCTACTTCCCATTGCCTACTGCCCGCTGCCAACTGTTTTTACTACCTTTTCCCGCTATTTACTGGTCAAAACTGAACTTCAAACACAACGAAATCGCCAATGTTCATTTTTAAACGGGTGCAGCATATCCGGGATTGGGTGGAAAGCCGTAAGGCAGACGGACTTAAGGTTGGTTTCGTGCCGACGATGGGTGCTTTGCATTATGGCCATCTCTCCCTTGTGGAGAAAAGTAAGGAAGAGACGGATGTGACGGTGGTTTCCATTTTTGTCAATCCAAAGCAATTTAATGATCCCGAGGATCTCCACAAATATCCGCGACCGATTGAAGCGGATCTGAAAATGCTATATGAAGGAGGTGTGGATATGGTCTTCCTCCCTGAAGTGGAAGATATCTATCCACCGGGAGACCACAAAACGATTGATTTTGATCCGGGTCCTGCAGCGGAGAGGATGGAAGGCAAATTCAGGCCAGGACATTTTATAGGTATGTCAGAAGTCGTGTATAGGTTGCTCAGCATCACCACACCGGATAGCTTGTTTATGGGCCAGAAAGATTTTCAACAGTTTGCTATTATCCGAAAACTGATCACTGATTTTCATATGCCCATTCAGTTAGTGATGTGTACAACGGTCAGGGAGGCCAATGGTTTAGCTATGAGTTCACGCAATGTTAGGCTGAGTGCGGAAGCGAGAGATAAAGCAGGCATTATTTTCAATATTCTTTCGTCGGGCAAGATGTTGTTTGAACAAAGAAGACCTGCAAAGGCCGTTCAGGAGATCGCATTGGACGCACTGCGCAAAGTAAATTTTGATCCCGAATATTTTGAGATCGTAAATGGGTATACACTAGAACCGGTGCAATCGATGCAGGATGCAGATCAGATTGTGGTCTGCTGTGCAGTAAAAGTTGAAGGGATCAGGTTGATTGATAATATGATATGGAAATAACAACCCATGGTGAAATCAAAGGTAGGGGTTCAAAATATTGAACCGAAGTTGAAAAAAATGTAGGTGTTTAATAATTAGAACCCATGTTTTGAAACCATTTGTAGGGGTTCAATATTTTGAACCCCTACAAATGGTTTCAAAACAGATTAAGAGCAACGGCTCAAGGGTATGAACTCCTACAATTGGTCTCGAAACATCAACCGGCCGATGCAGGAGTTTGCTCCTGCAATCAGGTGTGTTCACCTGATGGACGATGCTCCTGCATCTCGATTGTTGGAGCAAACTCCAACAATGGCTGGCCGATGCAGGAGTTTGCTCCTGCATCACAAATACATACTTAAATACTCTAAAACATGAGAAACATATACATGGCAGCCTCTAGTCAGCATGTTGGCAAAACAACTTGTACACTTGGATTGGTATCGGCGCTGATGCGTGAAGGATATAAAGTGGGGTATTGCAAGCCTGTAGGACAAAAGTCATTGGAGGTGGATAATCTCCGCGTAGATAAAGACACGGTCTTGTTTGCAGACCTGATTGATTTTCGTATTGATCCCAAGCTGCATAGTCCGGTCATCCTTGGTACTGGCGCTACTACGAGGTATCTGGAGCATCCGGAAGAATTTAATCTCGAAGCAGATATCCGCATGGCAGCGATCGAACTTGATCGGATACATGATGTGGTCATCTTTGAAGGCACCGGACATCCTGGTGTTGGTAGTGTGGCGGAGATGTCCAATGCACATGTGGCCAAGCTTGTAAAGGCGCCCGTGATCATGGTCGTGGAAGGTGGAATCGGAAGTACAATTGATATGCTCAACATGAACCTCGCCTTGTTTCGAGAAGAAGGTGTTCCGATCCTGGGTGTGATCGTCAACAAGGTGATCCCGGATAAAATGGAAAGGGTGAGGTACTATCTCAACAAGTGGCTTGAACCCCGGGGTATTCCACTTCTTGGATTGATCCCTTACGAAAAAAGTCTTGCCTATCCCGTCATGCGTACGATCATGGATTCAATATCAGGATTGGTAACGCATAATCCTGAAAACCTGGATAACAAGGTCGGTGATATCATGGCTGGATCGCTACTGGATACACAAGAATTGAAATCGTTTGAGAATATATTGTTGGTAGCGGCAGTGCGTCAGCTTGAACCTGCGCTTGAAAAAATCAACTCCATCACCAAGGTGATGCGCAAGACCAAATCACCATTATCAGGCATAGTGCTTACAGGGCAGGGTACCCCGGAAAGTCGTTCGATCGATTACATCATCAAGCATAAGATTCCGATGGTTCGTACCGAACTGGACACGTACGGATCGGTACTGCAGATCAGTAAGATCGAAGTGAAGATCAATCGGGATACGCCGTGGAAAGTGCGGAGAGCGATTGAGTTGATAGGGGAGTATGTGGATATTCAGTTACTGACACAGAGGCTTGGGTTAAGTGAGTAGTGAGTAGTGAGTCGTTCGTTTCGGCTCCGCTCAACGACCGGAAATTTCTCATAGTCAAATGACTCAATTTCTAATTTCCATGGCTCCGAGTTTCTGCTCGTTTACGTTTCGACTTCGCTAACGTTATTGAATGTAAATGCTGAATTCTAACCAGTAATTGATGTAACACAAGACGCAGACTCTTCGTAATGGACATTTCCACACTCCATTGCTGAATGAAAATAAAAGCCATCATCCGGAGTTTCATTTTTATGAAAAAACTATCCCATTTGCTTTGCTGTACGCTCCTTTCGGCAACCCAGGCAGCGAGCCAGACCAATGATGATCGTTGGGCGATCCATTATGCAAGATTCTTGCTTGCCAAAAGTGATTCAAAATATATCAGGTGATTCGCGCTGCATATCCCCTGCATTTTACCTTTTCAGGAGGCAGAGGGTCTTGGGAGATCATGATGCAAGATTTTTACCTGTAGCCCGGAGGCTACTGACAAAGCCTCGAAATAGAACATGATTCCTATGCTTTACCCGTTGGTAGCCGGAGGCTACCAACATCGTCTGTTTTTTTAAAAAAACAGACGATGTGTGCAGGCAGAGCCTGCAAAAAAAACGAGCACCATGCGTCTTGCATCTGCGAGTCTGAGGGCTAAAATCTCATTTAAATACCATAGCAGATCAAAAAAAGGAGCGTTGATTCCAACACTCCTTTTTTTACGTTTACAATTACTACCAACTAGAAACTACCAACTAGAATCTTAACAGCTTACAGTTGACAGTTGACTCAGTTACTTCACAAGCACGACACCTGTCGCCATAAACTTATTTTCCATGATCGGTTCGGTGATACCGGCGATTTCATCAGGGGTCTTGCCTGCATCTTCAGCATAGTGACGGAGCTCTTCGACAGAGGTCTCTTGTTTGTAAGCTTTACCTTCGACGATCACTTCACGACCGGCAATGTCTTTCGGCATGAAAAATCCATAGTCCTGGAACTGTACAAACATTTCACCTTCCGTCGTGCCGGCAGCATCTACGATATTCATCCAGCAGCCTTTAGCCTGGCATACTTCGCCGACTTTGGCGCGCATGACCACGTTGACAGAATCAGCTGTTTCAAGTTGTGCATTTACCTCTGCAAAACTTACAGCTGCATCAGGTTTTGATACCCCGGCCCCAAAGGAGTTTGTTTCGGCTTCAGCAGCAGGAGCCTGTTTACAGGATACCCAGATTGCGGCAACGAGGAGGAGGAGCGTAATAAATTGAATCTTTTTCATAGTCGTTTGATATAATATGTGGAGGCAAAAATAAGTTTTATATCCTGAATCCGCATTTTCCATCAAATCTGTTGCGATAACGGACCTGTACCTCTTCATCCCTTTTACGTTTTTAAAAATCAACGACTTATGATCAGATCAGGTATATCTGTAGCCTTCCTGTGCCTTGCCTTTAACATGCTGGAGGCACAATGTATTCTAGGGGACTGCCAAAATGGGTTTAGCAAATACATGTTTAAAAACGGGGCCATCTACGAAGGCGACATGTCGTACGGGAAGATACATGGCCTGGGCACGCTGAAATTTGCCAATGGCGACAGCTATAAGGGTTACTGGAAAATGAATAAACGCGAAGGAGAAGGTATTCTCAATACCGTTGATGGATACAGCTATGTCGGCACTTTTTCCAATAATCAGTTGAATGGTGCTGTAAAGGTTTATGACCTGAGTGGAGGGTATTTTGAGGGTATTTGGGACAAAGGAGTTAATAATGCAGGAGGCACATATATCCAGGCAGACGGCCATAAAAAAAAGGGTTACTGGAGTGATTCAGGTTTTAAGGTTGATAAAGTACCTCTTGATTCAGAAGCACTCGAATATGTTGCTGACTGCAACCTCGTACCATGTGGGTCGGGAAAAGGTAGAATGGTGTTTGATGACGGGTCTGTTTACACCGGCTTTTTTCTCAATGGCTTGCCCGATGGGGAAGGGGAGTGTAAATATGTCAATGGCGATGTGTTTAAAGGCCGCTGGAGAAATGGACGGCCAGCAGGAAAGGGACAGTATGTATACTCCAATGGCCTTGTGCTCACCGGGGACTGGGAAGAAGGAAAGTTCGTTCAGCAGCCATCACCATCTATAGCCAAAGCGTCTTATGCCGAAGGAGTCAATATATACGCACTTATCGTCGGCGCCTCCAAGTATGATCACTTTGAGTCATTAAAGTATACCGATGATGATGCGTATCGAATCTATGCTTTTCTGAAGAGTCCCGAAGGAGGGGCAGTGCCTGAGGATCACATACGGATCCTCATTGATGAAAGCGCCATCGCAGAAAATATATACAAAGGACTGGATGATATCATAGCCATGGCTGGCCCTGAGGATGTGGTCTTGGTGTATCTCGCCGGCCATGGGCTGCAAGGTTTTTACGTACCCACCGATAGTGATGGGTATCGCAACCGGGTGGAATATGAGGTCATCAAAGAGCGGCTTAACCTGTGTCAGGCGCGGCAAAAACTTGTCATCGCAGATGCCTGCTATGCCGGTTCACTGCTGGCGGCCAAGACACCGATGTTTGAATCCGTAGATCTTTTTTATAAAAAATTGCTGGCCAGTGGTGGGGGTACCGCCTTCCTGTTATCGAGCAAAAGTGAGGAGTTCTCTCTTGAATCTCAAGGCCTCAGGCAGGGTATTTTCAGCCATTACCTCGTCGAAGGCCTTAAAGGAGAGGCAGATACAAATAGAGATAAATTGGTTACACTGGATGAACTCTATACCTACGTTTATAGCAATGTCCGTCGATACTCAGGCAATCTCCAGTCCCCGGTACTTGCCGGAGACATAGACAGAGGTATGCCGTTGGCGAGTCTACGGTAAAATTTACCTTGATACTTGCATAAACGGCTCTTTTCCTTATCTTTGCCGCCCATTTTTGACATAATTTCATTTTAAAACGCGCTTGCAGCCCTCGGGAGTGTGCAGGCTACAAATCCAAGCAAACGCCATGCGGCATTATGAATTAACGTTCATTGTCGATCCCGTTTTGTCTAATGAGGAGATTCAATCCGTCAGACAGACTTATGAGGATCAAGTGAAAAAACAAGGTTGCACGATCGTCCATATTGAAGACGGCGGCCTCAAACAACTCGCCTACCCGCTCAACAAGCGCAATTCAGGCATCTACTACACTATCGAATTTGCCGCTGAAACCGGCGAAGGCATTGCCCCGATCGAATTGGCCCTGCGCCGTGACGAACGTATCATGCGTTATCTCACTATTTCACTCGACAAGTTTGGCGTGAAATACAACGAGGACAAACGCGGAGGACTCATCAAGAAAGTCCAGCGGTTGAGAAAGAAAGCAGCTAAACCTGCTGACGTTGCACCTGTACCTGTAGCTAAGGTTCCAGATGTAGCCATCCCAGAGGTTGTTGAAGAAGAATAATAATTCCGGACCTCATTCCTAACCGATTTCAATCCAAAAATAAAATGGCAACACAAGAAGATATTAAGTTTCTCAGCAATCCAAACATCGGGAAACAACGTAAAAAATACTGCCGCTTTAAAAAATTCGGCATCCGTCATATCGACTATAAGGATCCTGATTTTCTCGCTCAGTTCCTCAACGAACAAGGGAAAATCCTCCCACGTCGTATCACGGGCAACTCACTGAAATACCAGCGCAAAGTATCAGAAGCGATTAAGCGTGCACGTCACCTTGCCCTTCTGCCTTTCGTGACGGACTTATTGAAGTAATTCATCTATCAACCGACAAAGACATCATGGAAATAATATTATTAAAAGACATTGATACCCTTGGCGAGCGTCACGAAGTGGTGAGTGTAAAACCGGGTTATGCCCGCAATTACCTCATCCCTAGCAAACTGGCCCTGACAGCCAATGCGACCAACAGGGCAAAGCTCGATAAGCTACGTTCTGATGAAGCTACTCACGAAGCAGAGCGCATCGCTGATTACAAGGTTCTCGCTGCCAAACTGGAAGGCCAGGTACTGCGTATCGGTGCTAAAGCCGGTACCACTGGAAAAATCTTCGGTAGCGTCACCAACGTACAGATCATGCAGGCCCTCAAAGATCAGATGGGCATAGAGGTGATCCGTAAAAAAATCGAACTTGCAGAAGAAGTGAAAGTGCTAGGTAGTTATGTGGCAAACATCACCTTCCACCCAACTGTACACGCAACTATTAAGTTTGAAGTTGTAGAAGAATAGAACCAACCTGATCTCCTGGTGAAGAACCCGGAAATAACCTATTGAGGCCCGATTCGAAAGAATCGGGCCTCTTTTTGTAATACATCTAGTTGGCGGCGAAAACGCCTTCCAGCGGCAAATGCCGAGATGCCGTTAGATGGTGTTTTCTTCGTCAACCCGCCATAGCTCCTCCGTTGGATGGTGTTTTCGCCGCCAACTATGTTTTTATGGGTTTTTCCCGATAAGCGGCTTAAGTGTAAACCCTGAAATCTCGATTTTTGGCCCCCGGAAGTGAATATTTTTCAATTTTTAATTTTTACTTCCGTTAGAAGAGGGTATTTTTATAGTACAACCCCATTATTGTTTTGCATCCCACTCAGGAGTACCCCTCCGGCACTAATGTATATCAGTCTCTCACCCATTTAGTATTTTGTAACTTATTAACCTTTTACATATGAGACTCAGTTTAAAATTATTCAACTATTTTGCTGCAGCTTTTTTTGGAATCCTGTTGGCTGCCGGATGTACCAGTGAAGACAATGTCAGCCCGAATGATAATGCTGCCCTTGAGGAGAGATCTTTGATTGGCACGATTCCAAGTATACCCCTTATCGGATTGACCCCAACCAATGAATTAGTGCATCTTTTGTCAGGACCTCCAGTTGTTGAGAAAGGTGTTGTTCCGATTTCGGGATTGAGACCAGATGAATTAATGATCGCTATTGATACCCGGACTAAAACAAAGGAACTCTATGGGGTGTCCAATCAAAGTGTTATCTACAAGATCAATCCTATAACCGGTGTGGCAACAGCATTAACAGGTCAGCCTATGGTTCCTGCAATCGAAGGTCAAATGGTTGGTTTTGATTTTGACCCCGTTGAAGATGTTATCAGATTGGTGTCAGACCTTGGTCAGAATCTAAGGTTAAGTCCTGCAACAGGTCAGGTCCTAGTCATCGATACGCCGCTCAATCCAGGCACGCCGTCAGTTCAAGGTGGCGCTTATTCATATGCCTCCAGAGTCACAAGATCTATGTTCCATTCGTTGGATGTCACCGAACAGGCATTGTTCCGCCAACATCCGGCAAGTAATGGATATATGTTTAAGGTAGGCAATCTGGGCTTCTCCTTTTCAGGAGATGGCGGGTTTGAAATCACCAACAAAAATCAGGCATTCGCGGTACAATATGGCAAAAGCAATTTCCCAGGAACGGATGCCGGTTCATCAGTTCATGATGACATCACCGTTGATGCTTACCGTTTGTTGTCAATTAATCTGACATATGGTGGTGCTAAATCTTTCGGACGCGTGAGGCCTATGATAGGATTGACCGTAAGGTAAGATCGCATATAAATAATGAAGCACTTTGAGAAAGAGAAGGCTGCCCGGAATAGTTTCGGACAGCCTTCTTGTTTTTTAGAATACTGCGTTTGTGATTTATGCACCTATGAGTGCAGCCGATGTTTTCTGTTGCAATGACTGTTATACTTTCCAGCAGATCATTAGCCCACCTCTTTACCAAACTTCATATTCTTGCCAATATTGAAACCACCTTCAGGAGTATACCTAGGTTCTTGTCCCATGATCCCTGAATGCTGAAATTTATACCATGCTAGAAAGGTTTTGTTCCGGGGAAAATGATCTGATAAGAAATTTATTTTCGATAGGTTAAATCCAAAGCAACCACTCCCTTCGTATATCCGGTTTCAACTAAAATCTACACATCATGAAAATCAACATCAGAATCTTTAGCTTGTCTCTAGTACTTTCAGCATGCCTTTTTATCAGTGGAAACCTGGTGGGATTTGACTTTAACCCAACTGTAGATCGCATACGTCTCGTCACTGAAAACGAACAAAATCTAAGACTTCATCCTGAAACTGGGATGGTCGCTGCTGTTGATGGTGGGATCAATCCAGGAGACAGAAATATCACCGCTGCAGCTTATACCAATAGTTTTGCCGGTGCGACGAGTACGACGTTGTACAAGATCGATTTCGCTGAGCGAAAACTCTTCAGACAAAATCCACCTAATAATGGTACACAGGAAGAAATTGGATAAATGGGCAATATTGTGACAGGAGAAGGTGGGTTTGATATCTCCCTTGACAATAGTATAGCGCTTGCTGTAGTCAATAGCAGTGGAGATGGCGTATCCAATTATGACCAGGTTTCGCAAGGAAAGAAATCCAATTTTTACTTCATCAACCTGGTGACAGGTCAGGCCACGCTAGCCGGCGTATCCAAAAGGAATATAATCGGACTGGCCATACCAACTAATAAAATAGCATACGCTGTAGATCCGGATAATCAATTGTTGATTTTCAATCCTGACAGGCTCAACACGATGATCAAGAAAGCCATCACGGGATTGTAGGACGGCGAGAAAGTGCTGGGCATCGATATGCGCCCCGCTACCGGACAGCTCTATGCTTTGGGAAGTAGTAATCGTCTCTATACGATCAATATGGCTTCCGGTGCCGCCACAGCAGTTGGGCTGGCACCATTCTCACAAGCACTGAACGGTTTTTTCTTTGGATTTGATTTTAATCCAACGGTAGATCGTATTCGAATCGTGAGCAACAAAGGCCAGAATCTCAGAGTGCATCCGGTTACCGGTGCGGTTGCTTTTGTCGATGGCGGTTTGAATCCAGGTATGCCTGAAATCGACGCAGCAGCTTATACAAACAATTTTGCCATAGCAACCACCACAACCTTATTTGTAATGGATTACAATACAGATGGGCTTTATACCCTGACACCACCGAATGACGGTAAGCTCAATCTGATCGGATCACTCGGTATGGATATATACAAAGCCAATGGGTTTGATATCGGTGGGACGAGTGGAATGGCCATGGGCATATTCAGTACGGAAGAAGACACCTATCTGTGCAGTATTATCAATACATCAACCGGTAGTGCAACCATCCTATCATCCTTTCCTGATGACGTCAGAGGCTTTGCAATAGGTTTAGGATTTTAATCAGGAACAACGAGCAACTGGAGAACAACCAGCGAAGCCCGGTAGTATAATCTACGGGTTTTTTTTTGTGATCTGAACGAAACGAAAATCGAGTTGCCAGATGGTAAAACCATAAATACATTATGTGTTTTTATAATATATGTTGAAATGGTTACTTTTACCGGATTAACAGGAAAAGGAATCCATGAGTCAGTCACAGGCATTTGAAGTCATCGGTGGTCGTACCTTATCAGGTGACCTATATCCGCAAGGCGCAAAAAATGAAGCGCTCCAGATCATCAGTGCGGTATTACTTACGACCGGGCCGGTTGAAATCACCAATATCCCCGACATTGTTGATATCCGGATGTTGATTGATTTGCTTAGGGGGCTTGGGGTGAAAGTCGAGCAATTGAGCCAAAGCCACTTTAGGTTTCAGGCGGACGACATCGACCTGGAACATTTTGAATCTGAAAAATTTCAGGCTAACAGCCGGAAAATCAGGGGGAGTGTTATGTTGATTGGCCCATTATTAGCCAGGTTTGGAAAAGCATTTTTACCAAAACCGGGTGGTGATAAAATTGGTCGGCGCAGGTTAGACACACACTTTCATGGATTTGAAGATCTGGGAGCACGCTTTATTTATAATGAGACAGCTGATCAATATTATGTAGAAGCACCTGATGGCTTGAAAGGTGGGTATATACTGATGGATGAGATATCCGTGACCGGAACAGCTAATATCCTTATGGCTGCAGTCCTGGCTGAAGGCACTACGACCATCTACAATGCAGCATGTGAGCCTTACCTCCAACAGTTATGCAGGTTGTTGATGACGATGGGCGCAAAGATTGAAGGTTGTGGTTCTAACCTGCTCATCATCCATGGAGTGAAACAACTAGGAGGTGCATCACATCGTATCCTGCCGGATATGATTGAGATCGGTTCATTTATTGGTCTGGCCGCGATGACACAATCGAATATTCGCATCAAGGACTGCCAGGTAGCTGAGCTTGGAATCATCCCAAGGGTATTCAGACAACTGGGGATCACTATCAACGTAGAAAATGATGATCTCGTGATTCCTGCACAGGATATATACGAAATACAATCTTTCATTGATGGTTCGATCATGACGATCTATGATGCGCCATGGCCGGGCTTCACACCTGACTTGATGAGTATCGTTTTAGTAGTGGCCATTCAGGCACGCGGCAGTGTGCTGATCCATCAGAAGATGTTTGAAAGCCGTTTGTTTTTTGTAGATAAACTCATCGATATGGGAGCGCAGATTATCCTGTGCGATCCGCATCGTGCTACGGTGATTGGACTCGAGCGTAAAAATCAATTGCGTGGCATTGAAATGAGTTCACCGGATATTCGTGCTGGTGTTGCATTGCTCATCGCTGCTTTATCTGCGCAGGGAAAATCATTGATTCACAACATCCACCAGATTGATCGTGGATATCAGGATATAGATGGGCGGTTGAATGCGATTGGGGCGGAGATCAGGAGGATTGATGTGTAACGAGTTTTGAACGCAGATGTCGCAGATGAATTATAAAATAGATGACGCTAATTTGAGCTGAATGGATCAGTCAAAAAATGAAGTTTAATATTTCGAAAATCTACATTTTTTACATTCGTGACATGCCCCTACTTTTTCACGATCGTGACATGCCCCTACATTTTTCATGATCGCGACCTGCCCTGTTAATATTTATTTTATTCAGGGATTGAATAGGTTTGTAGAAACTAGTATATTTAATCAAGTTTTTA
>JAWXAW010000275.1:0-6554 GCA_034439675.1 Saprospiraceae bacterium
ATTCTTTACGCCGCCCTCTTCGCGAAGCGAAGGGGCGGCGTAAAGAATCTTCGCTATGCCCTTCGACAGGCTCAGGGACCAATAAGAATCAACTTGATCATTTCCACTCGAAAACTTCAGGAACCAAATTGCATTGCCGAAGAGACAAGATTCGATTCCCGGGCATCTCTAATTGTCGAAGAGACTAGATTCGCTTCCCGGTCCCTGATCTTGTCGAAGGGGAAAGGAGGCGACCCCCCTCCCCGCCGCATCCTTCGCGAAGCGAAGGGGCGGCGTAAAGAATCTTCGCTATGCCCTTCGACAGGCTCAGGGACCAGAGGAATCAACCTCATCATGCCCTTCGACAGGCTCAGGGACCAATAAGAATCAACCTCATCATTCTCTTCGACAGGCTCAGGGACGAGATGAATCAACCTCATCATGCCCTTCGACAAGCTCAGGGACCAATAAGAATCAACTTGATCATTTCCCCTCGAAAACGTCAGGGACCAATAAGAATCAACTTGATCAATTGCTATTCGAAAAGATCAGGGAAAATATTAGACCACCATCATATAATCTTCTTTCGCTTAAACCAGGAAAGGATGATGACCGAGATGAGCACCATGACACCGAGGGTAATAAAATATCCATACTCCCACCGCAGCTCAGGCATATAATCGAAGTTCATCCCATAGATCCCGGCGATGAAGGTAAGGGGGAGGAAGAAGGCTGAAAATATGGTCAGCAGTTTCACGGCATCATTGCTCCGCTGTGCCGTGACAGACATATAGGAATGGAGGATCGTATTGGCATCCTCGATGACTTCATCATATTGCAGCAGGTAACTCAATATAGTTTCCTTTGTGTCCTGCAATAAAGAACTTAATTCAGGCTTCACGGTGATCTGGTTCAGCACCGTCTGGGACAGTTGCAATACTTTCTTTGATATCCGCGCCTTTGACTTCTGGTAGTATAGGGATTCAATAGAGATATATTGCCCTCCTTTCAAGAAGATAGCCCTTTCAAATTCATCCATTTTGTCAGCTTGCTGTTCAATTGGCTTCTCGTATGTCAGCAGGATTTCATTGATGAGGTCCATCATCAGGGCTTCACTTGTGGCATAATCGTCTGTAAGGTTTTTAAGAAATTCAAAATCAGCACGATGTACCGTCACGATATCTGTTTCATTGATAAAAAAAGCGATCTTATTGGTCAGGGCACCCACTGCTGTAATATTCTCTTTGGCATTTGGTGCATACGCCCGCAGGATGATAAACGTATAATCTTTGACCTTTTCAATTTTAGGCAAGTGACCATACTCCAGAATGTCCTCTAATAAATGAAGATCAATGCTATGGGCTTTGGTAAGCGTTTCCAGTTCCTCCCGGGTGGGCCGACCAAGGTCTGTCCATCGGAATTGGTTATATACTTTGATTATTTTACTCATGGACTGAACAAGTTTCTGATGTAGGAGCTGATATTCATTCTGTTAAAAAGTTATTGTCTCTGATGATTTTGGCCGGACTGCCATAGGCAATCACGCCATCGGGAATGTCTTTGGTCACTACGGAACCGGCACCGATGATCGTATCACGGCCGATTTTTACTTTTTCCAGCAGCGTGGCTCCTGCGCCTATAGTGGTGCGCACTCCGATATCACATATCCCTGAAATAGTTACACCCGGATTGATCGTCACATAATCATGTAAAACGGTGTGATGTCCTACATTCACATGCCTGTTGATCACGACGAAACGACCGACAGTGCAATAGGGTGCAATGACAGAAAGCGGGCTGATATGAAGGCCAATGCCCGCCACAAATCCATTAGCGATTACGGATGATGTATGGATCAGCGGAATAAACCTGTCTTCCGGAATGGAATAGGTGTTGATAAAATGTTCCGCAATCAGTCTTCTTGATTTGCCTATCGAAGCGATGATAAACGAAGGTGATTGCCAGTCCATCATCTGATCTTCGGTATACTCGCGCAATCGGATGTGTGGGACGAGACATGGAAAGGCGAGTGACGTATTGTCCTCGTCAGGTATGTTGGAGATCAATCCAACGCGATCAAACTCACCAGGTAACATATCCAGGATGATGCTGAGGGCATAGGTGCTCTTTCCCAATAAGAATAGCTGCTCGGTCATCATCGCACACGCTTACTGTTGTAAAAGCCTAGCTTGCCAAAATGGGTAGGGGTCATTATTTTCCTTTCAAAAATATCCGCGAGTACTTTTATACGACGGATCAGGGAGATATTAGTGGTTAGCAAGCTTTTATTTCGGTCAAAATATAAATTGTCTTCCAACCCGACTCTTACTCCTCCGCCCATAGCTATAGCTGCCGTATTAGCCTGCAATTGTTGTCCGCCAATACCCCCAAAAGCCCAGTAGGCATTTTCAGGCAATTCAGTAAGGGCTGCCCCCATCGCATTGAATTGGGTTTGCATGCCCGCGATGTTGCCAAAGATGATATTGAAATAATAGGGTGGGTGAAGCAGTTTTTTCTGAATCAGATATTTACCGTAATGGATCATACCCAGGTCAAAAATCTCGAGTTCGGGATGGACGCCGTATTCATTCATTTTCGCTGCGAGGCGCATGACCATATCGGGTGCATTAACGCTGGCCTGGTTGGAAAAATTTAAAGAGCTGAGCGTAAGTGATCCCATGTCCGGCATGAGTTCAATCGGCGCACTGCGTTTTTCGAATTCATTAAAATTACGGCCACTGAGCGAAAGACAGATCACCAGATCGCGGCAATGGTCACGGATGCCATTGATGATACTTTCGTAAATATCCTTTTTATACGTGGGCTCTCCGTTTTCATCTCTGGCATGAAGATGCACCAATGTTATACCTTCTTCATACGCCTGATGCACCTCTTCGATGATTTCGATGGCGCTGATAGGCACTGAAGGGTTCATGGCCTTGGTAGGCACCATACCTGTAGGCGTAAAATTGATGATGAGGTCGTGCATAGATGCTGATCCGTTAGCGTCTGTAAAAATAGCGTTTTCACTCAACACATTAGGATTTTTAATATATTTACATATTAAACCTGGAAAATTAAGGAGGTGAATGAGCGGAAAACCAAAAAACAAAGGAAAAAGCAAACCTGATCAAGCTTTAGTTTCCTCTCCTGAAAACCAAAAGTCAATGCAGGGTCTCTTGTCCATCCTCGCGCTGGTTTTCATCTTCATCACCTCGATTAGCAGAATCGTCCTTGCAGGCAATCCGATGAGCCGGGATGAAGGCACCTATGGTTACCTCGGCAGTTTAGCCGCTAAAGGTCAAACGCCCTATCTTGACTTTTATGAGATGAAGCCCCCGATGCTCTTTTATCTTTATGGACTGGGTGGCAGTTTGTTTGGCTTCACTGATTTAGGGTTGCGCTTCTTTGGCCTCCTGCTCAATCTTTGTAGCAGTTTGTTGGTATTTCTTATTCTGCGCAAGTATATTTCCAAACATTTTGCACTGGTGGCTGCGGCCTTCTTTTCCCTCTTGAGTCTCAATCCTTTTGCATTTGGATTTGCGATGGTAGCCGAACATCTGATCAATACACTGGTGTTGATGTCCCTTTACCTGGTGCATAAAAGCAACGACCGGAAAGGATTTCTCTACGTATTACTTGCAGGGACCACGTTTGCTACGGCCATCCTGACGAAACAAACCGCGATACTCTTCTCCCCTGTTTTTTTACTTTGCTTTATCCTCGCGCGACAGCAGAAGCCATGGCTTATGCAATGCATTCAGTTTGCAGCTGGAGTGCTCATCCCTGTGACTTTGCTGGCCATCGTGTTTGCCATCAACGGAGCCTTTAGTGAAGCGATGTATTGGTTGACAACCTATCCTGCAAAGTATGCTTCCATAGTCACTCCTGAAGAAGGCAAAATCTATCTGCACTATTTCAGTAAAAACATTAGCCTCTTTCAGTTCTCTCTCTTTATCGCGTCTGTTCTTGCGCTATTCGTCAATCTGATCTGGATAAAGAAAAGACCATTCAACTGGTTGCTTACCTATTTCCTGATTGCGTTACTCACGGTGATCCCTGGTTTCAGATTTTATGGCCAGTACTGGCTGTTGATCTTTCCACCAATGGCCTTGATGACCGCAGCTGCATTGTATCAGATAGAACAACTAAAACCACGCCTCGGCTTGCTTTCTGCGGCATTGGTCATGGTCCTGATGGCGGGGGAAATGGTTGTACACCGGGATTACTATTTCGGCAAACCTTCGTCTGATGAAGTCGACAAATTGTATAAGAATAATCCGTTCGGACCCATCCGTAAACTATCAACCTATGCCGGCAGTCTGATGAAAGAAGATTAAACCTTTATGGTCTTCACTTCAGAACCGCAGGCATACCTCTATGCTGACAAGATGGCCCCATCAAGACATATCTTCATGTCGATGATTTCGAAGCACGACGAAAAATCAAAGACTTTTATCAGTGAGGCTATGAGCGATCTTGAGCAGAAACAGCCCACCTTTGTGCTGTATAACTTCTTTATGTATAGTTGGGGCATGACTGAAAAATCGAATGATAATCTTTATAGTGCATCCTTCAGCTACGTCATCAAACACTATACGCCGGTGGCGGCATACAATATGAATACGAAAACTTTTCTGTACGCCCAAGACGGAAATCAGATAGATGGATCTATTGCCAACCAGGTCATCCTCTTCAAGCTCAAATGAAAGAAGCCTACCTAATATCATTTCCGGCTAAAGGCAATAAAGCGGAGGGTCATCTTCACATCGTGCAGCAGGACATACTACCTTTTGACATCAAGCGTGTGTTTTACACCATGGACACCCCCATGGGCGTGACACGGGGACGTCATGCCCATCACGAGACAGAGATGGTATTGATCGCTATCAAAGGAGTCATCGAAGTGAGAACGATGACCATCGGAGGACATGATACAACCTTTATGTTAACCAACGCATCAGAAGGCTTATACCTGCCAACGCTTTGCTGGCATGAGATGAAGTACAGCGTGGACGCTGTACAATTAGTCATCTGCAACACCCCGTACAATGAAGCAGATTACATCCGGGATTGGCATCAGTTTACCATCTTACAGCAACAATATGAATCACGGTAAACTCAGCATCATCTTTCTCGCTTACCAGAGTGAAAAACGGCTTGAAAAAGCGGTCACTGAAATGGATATGTCCCTATCTGCTGCCGGGATACCACATGAGATCGTCATCATTGACGATGGATCTACCGATCAGTCGTTTGCGATAGCTCGCATACTTGCACAGCGTATGGAAAATATTTCTGCCTACAGACTGTCCAGAAATTACACCAGCCCTATGGCACAGTTTGCAGGCCTCGACATGTGCACAGGACAATGCGCATGTCCGATGCCCGATGATGGGCAGCGACCTATAGCTCATATCGTCGACATGTACAGGCTCTGGGAGAAAGGTCATAAAATCATCCTCGGCTACAGAGAGGAAAGAAATGATGGCAGGATGAATGATTTTTTCTCCAACACCTACTATTCGTTTATGAACCGGTTTTCGGAGGTCACTTTTCCTCCAGGTGGTTCTGATGGATACCTGATAGATCGGGAGGTCATCGATATCCTCAACACCCGAATCAGTAAACGAAACACAACGCCGGTCATTGAATTATTGAAGCTCGGGTATGGCACTGTCTTTGTACCTTATCAACGACCACAGCGCGCGGGTAGATCGAGATGGACATTGCGCAAAAAAATCAATCTTGCTTTAAATACCTTTTTCGCTTCTTCGATTTTCCCGCTTCGAATGATCACCTGGCTCGGGCTGTTTATCTTTTGTCTGTCTCTCTTAGCCATCCTCCTCATCATCGCTGCTAAGTTGTTTTCAAATAACACCTTGTTTGGTTTTCCGATTCAAGGCTGGACCACCATTGTAGTGCTGATGACGATGTTCAACGGCATCCTGATGCTATGCATTGGCGTCGTATCTGAATACCTCTGGAGGATATATGAAGAAGTAAAACAGCGGCCTCCCTATATCATCCGCGACAGTCATACATCATGAAGCCTATACCTTTCTTTGATCACCGGCTCATGCATGATGACATCAGCCATGAACTCAAGCGTGCTTTTGCAAATTTCCTTTCCGGAGATATGCTCATTCTTGGTGATCAGGTAGCAGCGTTTGAAAAAGAATTCAGTACCTATCAATCATGCGCCTACGCAGCAGGTGTCAATAGTGGCCTCGATGCCATGATCCTTGCCTTGAAGGCTTTGAACATCGGCCATGGAGATGAAGTGATCGTCCCCGCCAATACGTATATCGCTAGCTGGAATGCCATTCATCTCGTCGGTGCAGTACCGGTGCCTGCAGAGCCGGATGCTGCCACGATGAACATCACTGCTGAAAATATTCGGCCTAAAATAAACACGCGTACAAAAGCTATTCTTCCGGTTCACCTCTATGGACTTCCTTGCGCCATGTACGAAATAATGAAACTCGCAGCGGAGCATGGTCTTTTCGTCATAGAAGACAATGCACAGGCCGTTGGCGCATCCATTGATGGAAGGAAGACCGGTTCGTGGGGCC
>JAWXAW010000276.1:0-6477 GCA_034439675.1 Saprospiraceae bacterium
CATGAGCCGTGCAAATAAAATAACGCAGAAGGGCGTAATCACGCGCCCCTCCCTGATTTCCACTTGATTGACTATTTTTACTGTCCGGGATTTTTAGCCGGATAACCATCACGACCATGCTCCGTCACCTGTTGCTTTTGATAATCCTATTTTTCTCGACAGGGACCTATGCCCAGGCTGTCCTCCCGGATATTGCGGCCATTTTGGAGCGCAACCGCCAAGCGCTTGGGTTGAGCCCGGCAGACCTGACTGCCTATACGGTCTCCAGTACCTATACTACGGCCCATCTCAACATCACCCATGCCTACCTCCAGCAAACTTACCGGGACATCAAGGTATTTAACGGGATACTCAATCTCAATCTCCTTGGAGACCGCCTGTTGAGCTTCGGTAACCGATGGGTCACGGATATGACAAGCAGTGCGCCATCCAATATCCCCGCCATCACCCCTCCAAATGCCATTGAAAGATCCGCCGCACACTTGGGAAAAAGCTTTTCTAGTCCGCTGGAGATCAGCAGGGAACAAAACAAACTGGGCCAGGATATCAGGTTCATTTTTGCACCCGGCAATGTATCGAGATCCGATATCACGGCAGAACTGGTTTGGCTTCCAGTTGAACAAGAAGAAATCCTACTCTGCTGGACGGTAGAAATTCACGAAACTGAGAATGAAAATATCTGGCTGATCTTTATCGATGCGCATTCAGGAGCCTACGTCCGCAAAGAAAATTTGGTATTGCATTGCGATTTTGGCCATCCGGCGGTTGGAGATCAACATCAATCCATCGCAGCAGTTGCAGGAAGTGCACCAGCAAGTCTTCTCCTGTCTGCTCCGGACAGCAGTTATCATGTCTTCGCCCTCCCGGTAGGATCCCCCAATCATGGCATCAGGTCAATCGAAGAGCGACCATGGACCGCAGCCGGCACAGGTGATCCGGCGATCACGCTTGGGTGGCACAACAGCGGCACTACCAACTACACCATCACGCGCGGTAACAACGTACATGCTTATGAGGACATGGACAATAACAATGTAGCCGGCTACAGCCCTGATACGGCTAACCTGCGTTTTGACTATCCATTCACACCATCCGCAGAACCTACCGACAACCTCTCCTCATGTATCACCAATCTCTTCTACTGGAACAACATCATGCATGATGTCATGTACCAGTATGGATTTGATGAAGTCTCCGGAAATTTTCAAAACAACAATCTTGGACGCGGAGGCCTTGGTGCTGATTTTGTAAAGGCAGAAGCCCTTGACGGCGGAGGCAGTAACAATGCTAATTTTTCTACCCCTGTGGATGGCTCCAGCGGGAGAATGCAGATGTATGTATGGTCGCTTGTTTCAGAAAACTCTCCCCTGACTATCAATACACCACTTTCTATTGCTGGCGATATGGATGCAGTTGAATCAGCCTTCAGTACCGCCAACAGGCTGGAGGATGTCGGACTGACCACGGGTGACCTGGTCCTCGTGGAAGATGCCACAGGGGGTACACATGAAGCATGTGGCACCATCAGTAATGGTGCAAGCCTCGCAGGAAATATCGCCGTCATCGATAGAGGCAATTGCAATTTCACCGTCAAGGTTAAGAACGCACAGAACCTTGGCGCTATCGCAGCTATCGTGATCAATAATGTATCCGGTGCTCCATTCGGGATGGGTGGATCTGATAACAGCATCGTGATTCCGGCAGTGATGATTAGTCTCGCCGATGGTGACCTGCTCAAAGCGGTGATGGATACTGCTGATGTCAACGTCTCTCTGGATTCGGTCGGAGGGATTGTACCTGATGGCGACTTTGACAGCGGGATCATAGCACATGAATACGGTCATGGGATATCCATCAGACTGACCGGAGGACCTGCTATCACTACTTGCCTGAATAATGCTGAACAAATGGGTGAAGGCTGGAGCGACTACTTCGGACTGATGGTGACCACGGACTGGGCTACAGCATCACCTGATGATCGCAGGGGTATAGGTACCTATGTACTCGGCCAGCCGAACGAAGGCACAGGTATACGTACGTACCCATACAGTACGGATACGCTGGAAAATCCATTTACCTATGCAGATGTAGCAAATGCACCAACAAGCGGCGGTGCTCCGAGCCCACACTTCGTCGGATCCATATGGTGCACCATGCTCTGGGATATGACATGGAATATCATTGAGATGGAAGGCATTGACACCAACCTGTATGACGGTGATGGTGGAAATAATATAGCGCTGCAACTCGTCATGGATGGTTTGAAACTGCAGCCCTGTAGTCCGGGTTTTATCGATGGGCGTAATGCGATCCTGCTCGCCGATGAGTTGAATTATGGAGGACGACATTACTGCGCTATATGGGATGCTTTTGCAGGCCGCGGCCTAGGGTTGAACGCTAGCCAGGGCAGTACCAGTAGCCACAGTGATGGGATAGAATCATTTACAGTGCCAAATGGTGTGCGCATAAAAAATACCACCAATGATGCCCTAGCCACGGAAGGCCAGGAAATCACCTTCAAGGTCAGGGCAACCTGTGAATGCGAAGGCCTCAGTGATGTGGATGTCGAAGATATCATATCCGATGACCTGATCTATGTTCCCGGATCCGGCGGTACGCTCAGCGGTGATACCGTAAGATTCAATGCAGATACTATGGACGTGATGGACTCCTTGTTGTTTACCTATCATGCCATCGTGCGTCCATGTACCGCAGCAGCGACAGATACGTTGTCAACAGATAAAGCAGAAGGTCCGGATCAATATCAAAGTGTAAAATTGTCGGGCAGTGGCACCAGGGTGTGGGTAAAAAATACAACTCAATTTGTGAGCCCCACACGATCCTGGTATGCTACAGACTATGCATCAGCTTCAGATTATGTGCTTTTGTTAAATGATGCTGTAGCTCTCGCAGAAGGCCCCATTGAAATCTGCTTCTATCATCGCTATCAGACACAGGGAAATTTTGACGGAGGTGTAGTGGAATATTCTTTCAATGGGGGAGCAACATGGCTTGATGCCGGTCCTCATTTTATTGAAAACGGTTATCCTGGCTCCATCAGCAGCAATACCAGCAGTGCCATTGCGGGACGTCGAGCCTTTTCAGGCAATAGCGATGTACAATTTGATTCGATCGGTTTCGTGCACAGTACCATCCTGTTAACACCAGGTGTTAGCGACTCTCTGCTCTTGCGATTCCGGTTTGTTACGAATGCAACCACCGGCGGTTCCGGCATCAATGGCTGGTATGTTGATGATATACTCATCAATCAACACTCGGGACTTACCAACCAGACGCGTGTTGCCATCGGCGGATCATTTGAAGACAGCACCTATTACAGTGTACAAACCGACGTCTTCGCGGGTGACAAGTTGTATGTTGACAAAGCAGCATCAGGTCATCTGGATGGCCTTACGTGGTCAGATGCTACGCATGAGTTGTCCATTGCGCTCGGACTCGCTGGTTGCCGATCTGTCGATAGTGTGTTTGTCGCCCATGGAAATTATCTCCCTCATTTCACCCTTGACAGGGAAGTTTCATTTAACCTTCCAGATAGCACCTCCCTCTTCGGCGGATTCCCTCCAGGTGGCAGTACGTTTGCCTTGCGTGATCCTTTAACGCATATCACCCGGCTATCAGGTGATCTTGGGATAGCCAACAATAATGCGGACAATACGTATCATGTTGTCAAAATTGACTCAGCCGCTCAGAGCGTGCTGATGGATGGCCTGACCATCAGTCATGGCAATGCAAATGGTACCGGAGATAATCGTGAAGGTGCAGCTGTCTTTTGTCTGGGGAATCTTACGCTTCAAAACGTCACCATCAGTAATAACACCGGACTGTCGGATGGTCAGTTGATCCGCATCAGAAATGCGGCGGCGCATTTGAATTTAAAAGACTGTACACTCTACGGATCTGCAGATGGATTTGTAAAAGTGATGAATACTCATGCTGGCCAATTGACTCTCTTTGGAAGCACCGAATTCCTGAAGGAGTGAATATGATCCGAATGGAGTCAGAGTCCTAAAATCAATATGGATGGCTCAACGACCTCTGCTGAAGATCGAACGTACCACCACGGACAACATTATAGAAACTGCAGGATGGCTTTGTTTGTGAGAATGTTCTATATTGGCTTATTGAATATCTTTATCAGTCACGATTTTTGTAAATTCAGGATGAGCAAAAAAGCAGCACTAATCGGCAGTCACTTCCCCACCATCTATCTGACGGTCATTTCACTGCTTCAAGGCATCGCGCTATCCCAGTTGGTGCCAAACATTATTACCTATATGGAAATCGTAGACAACCCGTTGTCCAATATTTATATCCTTCCGCTATCGCTGATGCTCCTGATCATTTTTATCGTATGGCACCATTATGCCATCGGTATCTTTTTCCTACGATGGTTTCCCAATATTATTGACACCATCATCCCCTTTATGATCAGTATCGGACAGTTCGTGCTGATGTCCTACCTCACCATCGAGACTGTGGATACAGATATCCAATTGAGCGCATGGACGAAAGGATTTGCGGCATTCCTGGTCATGGGCTCATTCGCGTATTTTGCAGCAGCCATACGCCTGGAAGCTGAACTTTTTGAGGACCTCATGAGCAAAGCATCGACCATTGAACATGTCGAACGGTCAAGGAAGTATTACATTATTGCCGGTTTTTCGATTCTCTTCCAGGGCTTGTTTGCTTTCCTGATTGTATTGGTTGAAATGGAAAGCCTGCTGATAATATCCCTGATCCTTATCCTGGGCCACCTAGTCTATTTTGAACATGTAATGCTCCATTCGATAAAGCCCCATTTTATAAAAGCGCTGGATGAATTTGAATTGAAACAAAGCCAAAGAAAGTAAAATCGATAGCGTACATTTTGACGATGTGCAACTACAAATATTTAACCATTATGAAAAATATACTTCTCAACTCCGTGATACTCCTGTTATTTATAACGGGAAAAATATCCGGTCAGCAAGCTGTATCCAATTCAGCAGAAACATTTGATCTCAAAGCTCATGCTATCCTGCCTGTGGATGGTGTCATTCAGTATCAGCCTGTAGACACCACGTATCTCAACAACCCGGAAAAAATAGGAACGGGTAAAGTCCAATTCACACCGCTGGTTAATTTTTTCTTTCGTCCGGAAGGCACCTTTAATTATAAGGAGGCTGGATTGCCTGTCGATACAGGACATTTAAACTTTTACCTGAGAGGGGATATTGGTGGACGCTTGTCGCTGCCCAAAAACATTGACATGGTATTCAACCTCCAGTCCTATGGCATTTACACCCGCAGTCTCGGACCACTGGATCCGAATCTGTCGCTGTATGAAGCCTATGTGGATATGAAAAAACTAGATAAGAATGGTCACTTGTCATTACGCTTTGGGCGCATGTGCCTGGGCAAATATGGAACAGAAATCCTCGTAGGCGATGATGATTTTATCAAAGGCAGAAGTTTTGAAAGTATACGTCTGCGGTATAAAAGAAATCGATGGACCAGTGACCTAATGTGGGTGCAGTTGTACCAGCCCGCACCTATTGCCGCCGATTTCGATTGGAACCATCCGATCTTTCTGGCGACGTTTAATACATTCAACTTTTCGAAAGCGGTCAACCTGGATGCAAACCTACCGTTTATCATTGACCAGTATAACAGCGGTTTTCGCACCACCGTCTTCATGCCGGATCTGCGCTTTTTCGGACAAGTGTCAAACCTTCGCTACTCTGCTGAGATCATCCTGCAGACCGGATCTGCCATAGGCATTTTGAACGAGGACCTCAAAGGCACAGTCAACGCCTATGCTGCAGAAGTAAGCGCAGGATATGTCACAGATGATCATAAACTCAGCTTTGATATTACCTATTACCAGGGCAGTGGTGATGACAATACAACGGATAGTGACCTTAAGTCCTATAATGTATTGTGGCAAAATGAACACCGGCGCTTTGGGTACATCGATGCCTTCAAAGGCGCAAATGTACAGGCCAGCACCCTTCACATTGACTGGCAGATAGGCCGCCTGGTGTCAACGGGTATCCATGGCGTAGTTGCTTCAGTGCTGGAGCAAGGCGACCGCTCGACAGGCATAGGCCCACCCTTAGGTCCTGTTACAGAACCTGTAATAAGCAATTCCATTGGCATGGGAGCTGACTGGTATTTAAATTTCTATTACAGCCATAATCTCAACTTCCAGTTCTCTACGTCGGCTTTCAGTCCCGGTGATTATTTTACGTGGGCCAATGGCGTGGATAAGACCATGGTGCGGATGTATCTGATCATGGCGCTGAGGATATAATGCTAGACATTTAGAAATCCTCAAAGGGCAACAGAGCGGCGCAGCCCCGCGTCCCTTGTTTTCCTTCTCTGCGTTACGGAAATCCTGGGGGGCTAGACGCATCGACATCGATAAATCTTTCCTGGGCAATGAGCGGCGCAGCCCCGCGTCCCCTGTTTTCCTTC
>JAWXAW010000277.1:0-4043 GCA_034439675.1 Saprospiraceae bacterium
ACTGTCTTACTGTCTTACTGTCTTACACGGCTTACTGTCTTACATTTTGAGCCACTGGATGAGTAGTCTGACGCCATACCCCGTAGCACAATGCCCCTTGCCAAATCCATTGGGCTGAAATCCCATACCCGCGATATCAAGATGCGCCCATGAGGAATGCTCCGAAGTGAAGTATTCAAGAAACTTAGCTGCTGTAATAGACCCTGCGTAAGGTTTTTCGCTGAGGTTTTTGATATCGGCGATATCGGATAGCATGTCATCGTGATACTCATCGAACATGGGCATACGCCACACACGCTCACCGGAGGTAGAGCCGGCTGCTTCGAGCTCGGCTACCAGTTGATCATTTTTACTAAACAGACCGGCTGCCTGTGGACCAAGTGCTGCCACGATACTACCTGTCAATGTAGCCAGATCAATCATCACATCAGGTTTGTATTCTTTCACAGCATAGGCCAGCGCATCTGCAAGGATTAATCTTCCTTCAGCATCCGTATCAAGCACCTCAATCGTCTTGCCAGCATAGGATGAAATCACATCTCCAGGTTTGATCGCCAGGGCATCTATACTGTTATCGGTGGTGGGCGCAATCGCCATTACATCTACTTTGAACTTTAATCTGGCGCATGCTTCAACCGTACCTAGTGCTGCTGCAGCCCCGGCCATGTCACTCTTCATGTAATGCATGTTTTTTGAATCTTTGATGGAGATCCCTCCTGTATCAAAGATGACGCCCTTGCCGATGAAGATGATCTTTCGAGTAGCTTCCGGATGTTTATAGTGCGTAACCACGCATACTGCTGGCTGTTCGCTTCCACGATTGACAGCAAGTAATGCATGCATACCCAGGGTGGTGAGATCCTGCTTGTCCAGCACCGTGGCTGAGTAACCGTATTGTGCTGCACTCCTTGAAGCCCATGCGCCGAGATAGGCAGGCGATTTATGACTCGCAGGCGTATTGACCAGGTTCATAACCTCTTGCTGGACCAGGCCAATGGTGATCCCATCTTTCGCTTCCTCTTCACGAATACCGGCAGGAAGTAATGCATAAATATCTTCTGAAACAGATTTGTGATGGTTAGAATCCGTCTGCTTATATAATCCAAGATCATAATGTCCTGCAGTCCATCCTGCGAATGCAGATTGAACCAGTTCGTGTGCATGAAGATGAGGCAACCAAAGACCCATCTTGCCCTTGCAATCATTTTTAACCTTGATGGCCATTTTCTTTAGCAGGGAATAGGTGTTGGCTTCGGTAAGTTTTTCTGCCTCGCTCCAATAGACCACTTTGAGGCGATGGCCATTCCATTGTCCAAAGAAAAATGCAGGATTTGCCTTTATCGCCAAAAACTCCTGGAGGAGAGGAAGTGAATCAGCATGGATGATACGGGTGAGCAGGTCTTGATATATAAATTCAGCCCCTTCCTTAGAAGCAGGTATGCATAGCACGTCGACTTTTTCCAGCAGTTCCTCCGTAGAGGAGAGGGCATATAATTTCATCCTTTATTCGTCTTGATCCGAAAAGAAAAGCCATTTGACAGCAGCAGGAAAGATGTCTCCCCAGTATTTCTCCTGGTGCTGGCCATTGGGGTCGATCACGAGGTTAAATGTAGTGAGTTTACCTGAAAAAAACCCATGCGTTACAGCATCTTTAAATTGATTGATATGCTGGCTCATAAACCTCGTCTCCTTCTCCCCTGCGTAAATAAACATGCGCATCGGCAGGGTGTAATTGTACTTAAACGCGTCAAAATAAATCTCATCCGAATACCAGAAGGACGGACTGAAAATCATCAGTTTGGAGAAATAGGTTGGGTGGACGATCCCGATATAAGCGCTGATCAATCCGCCCATGCTGCTCCCTCCTATTCCGGTATAAATTCGATGGGCTTTGGTCCGGTAATGGGAGTCTACGTAGGGTTTCAGGGTTTCTATGATAAAATTGGCATAATCTTTCCCCTGGCCATCTCCAAATTTCCGGTGGAAATAGGGACTATATTCCTGGATTCGCTCTTTTCCCCCATGGTCTATCCCGATGACAATCAGGTCTCCGATACCCGATGCAGACAATTCCATAAGGTGGCGGTCGATCGACCAGCTTCCAAAAGGGGCGCCCTCGTCAAACAGATTTTGGGCATCCTGAAGGTATAAAACAGGGTAATTCTTGTCCGAATCGTAATAATCATAGGGTAAAAGCGCCCATATCCGCCTGTTTTTACCCAATTGAGGGATCTCAAACCCATGGTCTATGAGTTCAATGATCGGATAATGTGGCAGAGCCTGGGTCAGTTGTGAAAATGGCCGCATCAGTGTTTTTTCATCCTATTAGGCAAAATCGGGGTGCAAAATAGTAAAAAGAAGGAAGTAGGAGGCAGGAGACAGGAGGCAGGAAATCAATGATCACTCGATCACCGATTTCAGACGTCAGGTCGTAGCGCAGCCAAGATCCCGCCAAATGCACCGCATTTGCGGGGGGCAGATCTGTGTTAAGACGCCAGACTTCAGACTCGCAGACGCCAGACTAGCGACTTGTTGATACGAAGCAGTCTCCGGCTGCATGACCTACTCCCCCCTCACAACTCACGTCTCACGTCTCACTCACAGATCACTCGATCACCAGATCGCAGATCAAATACCTGCGAGCATTCCAAATGAAAATTCTTAATTACTTTTAGCCATGGACAGAACCTACGTATTCCTCTGCATCTCCTGTGAGTTTAAAGGAGGTGCCTTTATGCGCCAACTCAAACGTCTCGGCCATACCGTCTTCCTGGTGACCTCGGAAAAGAATAAAAATGAAGCCTGGCCATTTGACGACCTCGAAGAAATATTCTTCATGCCTGAAAAGGATGGACGTAAATGGGATATCAATTTACTGATTTCAGGGACTGCTCATTTGTTTCGTTCACACAAAATAGATCGGGTGATCGCTCTCGATGACTATGATGTTTGGAAAGGCGCCAGATTGCGCGAAGAGTTTCAAATCCCGGGTATGGGGGAGACTACGGCAAGGCATTTCTTTGACAAACTTTCCATGCGTATTGAAGCCCGTGATGCAGGTATTTCAATTCCCGGATTCACCGCGTTGTTTAATGATGAAAACATCCGGCAATTTCTAAAATCCAGTTCAGGTCCATGGCTTGCTAAACCAAGAAGAGATGCAGGTTCGCTCAACATCCGTAAAATAGCAGATGCCGATGTATTCTGGAAATGGTCAGAAGAAACCGGCGACCATCGGCACGAATATCTGCTCGAAGAATTCAGACCAGGTACGATATGCCATGTAGACAGTCTTAATTACAATGACGAAACGCTCTTTACGAGAACATCACAGTATCTCGATGCGCCCTTCGAAGTAGCACATGGTGGGGGGATCTTCCAATCCAAGACGATGAGCAATAAAGATGCACTTTCTAAAAAGCTGATCAACCTGAATCTGAAAGTACTTGCCACTTTTGGTCTGCGGCATGGAGCCAGCCATACTGAATATATCGTGCGCGATGGTGGCAAGGAAATTCTCTTCCTCGAAACCTCAGCCCGCTGCGGAGGTGCTCACCTCACAGACATGGTCGAATCCGCGAGCGGTATCAGCCTCTGGACTGAGTGGGCTAACATCGAACATGCCGTCCTCACCGGAAAAAAATATCATCTGCCGCTGGTGGATGAATTACAGGCAGGCATCATCGTGACCCTGAGCAAATTTGAAAAACCGGATTATGACCAGTTTACCGATCAGGAGATCTGGTGGAAACTCCACAAGAAGTATCACATCGGATTTATCTTCCAGCACAAGACAGAAAAGAAAATTGATGAACTGCTCAGCAAGTATTCAGCGATCATCAAGGATGAGTATGCAACGGTGGTGCCTCTAAAAGAATAAAATACCACCGCGATACCAGACCGACATGCCATTTGATGGAGCGGTGCGATGAGCGGAGTCGAATTGTTCTCTCCGCCAATCACCGCGATACCCACCTAAATCCATTGCAGGTATTCCCATAATTCCATTGCAGGTATTCCCATAATTCCATTGCAGGTATTCC
>JAWXAW010000278.1:0-30187 GCA_034439675.1 Saprospiraceae bacterium
TGCGGTGAGGGAGGGATTCGAACCCTCGGTACCACTTTCGAAGTACGACGGTTTAGCAAACCGTTGGTTTCAGCCTCTCACCCACCTCACCTTGACTTCATTCTATTAAGAATCAAGTACTTAGGCTGAATAAATTAAATTTCAACTGAGCACTTCCTTCCGGGCAGATGCCTTTTAGGAGGGGCAAATATATAAATTCTATTTTATCAAAGCAGTTTAATCCCTGAATAAAGCGCTCCTATCTCAAAAGCGTTTTTTAATATGGGTGACAAATGCTCATATTTGAAATATGAAATCATACTTGCTCCCTGCCTTGATCATCCTCGCCTTTCTTTCGTGCAAACCAAGTGCACCCGCTGACAATCGAAAGTCCACCAACGAACAACCATTACCATCCGTAATTGCAGAAGATAGCAGTTCTACTTCCGCAAATGATACCACCTCGTCATCACCAGCGGAACCAGCTGCCGAAGTAAAACCACTGGTACCTGCAAAACCTAAAATCTGTGACCCAAACTTTACGAAGTTGTCCAGTCCAAAAAATTATCAGCATGTAGTATATGTTACAAATTTCAATCCTGAAGAATTTAAATGCTGGATTGAACTCGAAAACTATGGGATCCAGCTAAGTGCCGGTAATTCCTGCATTGTCTATTTTGTAGATAAAGCCAGTATCAAGACCACTAACACCCCGCCACATTATCTCGATGACAATACCCTGAAGACAGCCGGAATTGGTCGCTTTGAGTACAACGGGAAATATTGGGAAATCCATGGATCAAACCGTTGGAAGAGAATCGGGAAGGGTTATGGCTATTATAATACAGATAATCAACTGGGAGGTTAAGTGCTTAGGCAACATGCAGTTAGTAGTATGCAGTCGCAGTTGGCTGTTGGTATTTCTTAGTTGGTAGTCTAGAGTTATAAGTATTATTTATCAGCAGTGTATAGTCCGTGAATTCTCAGTATTAAATACACAGTCTCCGGAAATAAGGTTAAAGACACTATAAAGCTCAAACAGCTCACTACCAAAGACTGACTGAAGACTGCCCACTGAAGACTGCCATTGGCTCACTATCTCACACTCTCCCACTTAGAAGGACCTGCTTTCTCGTGATACGAATTGATTGGCGCTATCATAATTGGTGACCCGCATATTCTTCGAATCCCAATCGAGACGAACTCTGCCAGGGTAATCCCAGGGAGCCCAGCCATCGGGAGATTTACCGGGTTTTAAAGTCTTGTAGTCATAGCAACGTACAGCCAGATTGCCCATTAATAATGTTTCTGTTAAGGGCACTGCGTATTCGAACGGGGAACTTGGTTGTCCATTTCCTTTGCAGGCTTCACTCCATATAATTTGATGCTCGCCTTCATACCTGTGTAAATATGGCCTGGGAGGCCTTCCGGATTTTTGATTTGAGGCTGTTATTACCTTTGCACCTTCGCCGTATATGCCAGCAAGTATTTTTCCTTCAGCGCCTTCCAATAAAATACCTCCGTCCCAGCTCCCATATTGCTCTGCTGAGCCAAGTTCAGCAGGACGTGCAGGTCTTAGTCCACCATCATACCACCATAGAGTACATGGAGAAATTATCTGCTCAATGACATCCTGATCATTGATTTTACTTGTCAGGAACCGTTGTGGAAAATCTAGTTTCACTATACTTGATGGCGGACAAGAATCTACATAATTGGCTTCTCTGAAATCGCCAACCCAAACCGTAGTACAACTTGCTTCAGCCGAAACAGGAGTCTTCAATCTTAAGGCCCGGTATACAGGATCTATCAGATGGCATCCCATATCCCCCAATGCGCCTGTACCAAAATCCCACCAGCCTCTCCACTTAAATGGCAAATAGGCAGGATCGTAAATTCTATAGGGAGCCGGGCCTAACCACAAATTCCAGTCAAGTTTTTTTCGTGCTTTCTTTTTTCCTGCAGGTGTTGGAACTCCCTGCGGCCAAACTGGTCTGTTGGTCCAGACATGTGCTGTATGAACATCACCTATGGCGCCACTTTGAACCAACTCAGCTAACTCCGCATTACAATCCATACTGGCACCCTGATTACCCATTTGGGTCACTACCTTATATTGTTGCGCTGCGGCGAGCAATTGCCTGGCCTCCCCGATATTATGTGTGAGTGGTTTTTCAACATAGACATGCATACCTAACTGCATCGCTGCAAGTGCAGGCAACGCATGCGTATGATCAGGCGTTGCAATGACGACTGCATCTATCTGACTGCTCATGGCATCAAACATCCTTCTATAGTCTGTAAATCTGGGAACATTCGGAAACACCTCAAATATCTCTGCAGCACGTACTTCGTCGACATCGCAAAAAGCAACAATATTTTCACCTTTAAGTGCATTGATGTGGTTCTCTCCTCTTCCGCCACATCCAATAAAAGCGATGTTGAGTTTATCGCTAGGCGACTTAAAACCTCTTCCAAGTACATGACGTGGAACGATCATAAGCCCAGCAGCCGTCAGGGCAGTGTTTTGGAGAAAGGATCTACGAGATGGATTGCGTTTCATGATTCAGGATGATTGAGTTATGAAGTTAAGAAATTAAAGAGGTGTGAGACAGTGAGAGTTGTGAATTGTGAGTTGTGAGATGTGAGTGGAATGTGTGAGTGGTGAGTAGTGAGTAGTGAGTTGGGAATGAAATTCTTTTTTCTCTTCAACAGGCAGCCGGAGGGCGCCTAAAACAAGAGCTTTTTTCAACCTGAAGCCGAAGGCTACCTCTGCCATTCAAATATCTCGCTCCATGCTATGCGCTCTATGCTTTTAGCTTTTCGGCAATAGCTTCAGCAGCAATAGCTCCGCCAGTCCAAGCAGCCTGAAAATTAAAGCCACCGGTGAGTGCATCAATATTCAGCACTTCACCTGCAAAAAATAATCCGGGGATGACCTTGCTTTCAAAGCGTCGCATATCAACTTGTTTAAGGTCTGCTCCACCAGCAGTTACAAACTCCTCCTTAAAAGTGCTTTTACCTGTCACACGGTATGTATCCTTAAAGAGCACTGAGGCAAATGCATCTGTGAACTTGTTACTCATCTCTGCACCAATCAATGTCTCTGGAAGATCTGCTCTTGTGCATAGATATTTCCATAGACGTGATGGAATGTTTTCAACAATGTTATTACAGACTTGTTTTTTACCATTTGCTTTTGTCAAATCTTTAACCCACAAAAGTGTTTCCTGAAAATCATTGTGGGATAGCCAATTGACCACTACATCGAATACATAATTGCATGCATAGAGTGCCCTGGCACCCCACGCAGATAATTTTAGAATAGCCGGACCACTCAATCCCCAATGCGTTATAAGCAATGGGCCTGATGTCTCTAATTTGAACTGAGGAATACTAACGATCACATTGGATTTGCTGATACCGGGTAACGCGGTGAGATGAGTGTCTTTTATATTGAAGGTAAACAAAGAGGGCACCGGAGGAATGATCGTATGACCGAGTGATTTAAGCGTGTCCCAGGTTCGCTGATCACTTCCGCTTGCAATCAATAAGTAGCTGCAGGCCAACTTTGAGCCATCAAACAAGTCCACTGCCCAAGTCCCTTTAGCATCATCATATCCCCATTTAGTTGCCCTGGTTGAAGTCCGCAACTGAACGCCTGATCTATTGATGGCGGACATAAAACAATTGATGATCGTAGCAGAACTATTGGATTCAGGAAACATTCGGCCATCCTCTTCCTTTTTCACCTTAACACCCTTTCCTTTCAACCATTCAATCATATCAGCCGGCTGAAAATGATAAAATGGACCGAGCAATTCCTTGCTGCCTCTTGGATAGTAGCTAACCAGGTCTTCTGGTTCAAAACATGCGTGCGTAACATTGCATCTGCCACCTCCCGAGACTTCCACTTTGGACAATGGTTTACGAGCTGATTCCAAAATACAAATCTTTGCTCCTGGAAGCAACTCAGCAACACGGATGGCAGCAAAACAACCACCTGCGCCTCCACCGATCACGATCAGATCGAAATTCATGTCCCACTATTTTTAAGACGTTCACCTTCAAACGTAATGACCTCATAACTCTGAAGAAATGGAATATGGAAAACCTTATGCATGGAAGGATGACGTTGTTTTAATAAAAGTGCATATCGCGGATTACGTTGGAGAAAAGTAAAAACGATCGATGCTACTTTCATATACCTTACCAGGTCATCGATAACCGGAATATCAGGGCTGCCAATCATCCTGCAAAATGATTGAAAGATACCCAGGCCGGGATAGAGCGCATACTTATGCGGAAACAACCCGGAGAGATATAAACTTAACACAGGTGCATCCTGGTGATGGTAAGTTTCTACGGATCGAAAATGTTTCTGCCGATGGATGTGCAAGAGTTCGTTGCAATAGTAATCAAACCGGCTCAACCGGCCATCCAGGGCAACGGTGTCATTGGATAAATCTTTCCAGGCAATAGTTGCGAGTTCTGGATCGGCTTCGATCAACAAGAGCATAATTTCCTTTGGACGATAATGATCCCGCTTCCACCATCGCTGTGAATATTCGCTGCGGAGACACAAATCATAAATGCCTGACAATCCGATTGGATCAGGTGGTGACCAGTTCGTATTGAAATCGCCCACCATAGCATGGGGGTAATACCAGTCCATAGCCTCTGGCTTCAGACAGGCAGAAATATATTGGTCAATGGCATTCTCGAGTAAATGAACCTTCACGGGATGGATTACTTGATGCCCGAAGGTACAATGCGAGACGGGAAGTGGTACTCGTATCCACCTTTCTACAGAGATCCGAAGGGAAGTATTTCGTAGAAATACATTTTGGATTGGCTTATGTACATACGGTCATTGCCCATCCTAATATTTCTTACGGATATGTTTTCTTTTAAAACAGGATTTATTCCTATATAGCAATAATTTAAATATATGAAAATACTATAATATATCAAGGAGTTTTACAAAAATAGCACACCAATAAATTGTTTTTTATAATTTACTCCCCTGCAACGGGTTGATTATGGTTATTTATTTATCTTTTGCAGGAAATAAACACCTATCCGTTATGATGAATGAGCCTTTATCCTCGATTATGACACGCAATGTAATCACAGCAGGGCCTGATGATAAACTCAGTGTGGCAAGGGATATTTTTAGAAAAAACAGGGTCCATCACCTGCCTATCGTACATGGCACTAAGCTAATTGGGATCCTGACAACATATGACATCTTCAAAATGATTGATTCAAAAGAAGATTATGATAAGATCTATATCAGAGATGTCATGACTACCCATGTAGCCACGCTGGAACCAGAAGACAAAGTAGGGTCAGCAGCGGAGCTATTCCTTGAAAACCTCTTCCATGCCGTTCCCATCGTGAAAGACGGCGAACTGAAAGGGATTGTGACTTCATTTGATGTGATCAAATACGAGTTTCATAAGGAATATCCTACACAGGATATTTAATAAACCCATACTTGAACGACCGGAAAGAAATCGTTGAGAAGTATCGACACCTTATTTCTTCCCGCTACAAGCTCTATGGCTGGATAGCCGGATTGATCTGGGCATCCGGGGTCATGCTTATGGTTATCATGGAAGACAGTTCAGTCTATCATGGTATTAGCAACAGTATGCAGGCATTTGGCCTTCTGGTATTGTGGTATTCCTTCAGACACCGGTATAAGATGCTGTATCATTTCAATACGCGGTATGAAGATGCCGAAGCCCGCCTAGAGAACTATTTCAATTTAAAGCAATCGAAATGGGACCGTTATTTTCTGCTCAGAACAGGCGTGATGTTTAGTCTGGGTGCAGCCATGTTGCTATTCTTGGTGTTCTGGAAAGAAAGTACGTGGACACGCATATCCACCAGCCTTTTCATCACGCTGATCCTCTCCCTGATCATCAAAGGTTGGATGGACTTTAATGATGGAATATTACGTCACGACATCAAGCGGAGCCTAAGGGATCAGACTTCTGAATGATAGGACTGGTAAGCCTGCTTTACAATGGTCCCTTCAAGAATAGCAGATGGATCGATCTGACTTTGGGTAATGATACCTCTATACTCTCCGGTTAGTAATAACCTGGCACATTCGACCATCGGAGCAGCGGTACATGTCTGTATAGCCCTCATCGTGATTCCGCCAACCATGAGTGGGTAGATATGCTGAGCATTCTGCATTGACCTGAGATGTCCATCCCGATCATATCCGGTAACCGCCGCATATATCACGATAACATCATCTTCGATGTGAGGGACGTTTTTTAACATGTAGGCTTCCAGACGGGCTATACCGGTTGAAGGATCCTGATCATTTTTCAAATAGGATTTGACCCAATCAAAATGACCGGGATACCGGATTGTCTTATAATCTATGTTGGCAATCTGTTCCTTAAGTTCATGTGGCAAATCTGCTGCTCCTCCACTCGTAAGATCCGCCTCATACCTTCTACCATTCAGAATGATAGTCTCCGGTTCAGATAATGAAGGGAGCCGCACGATCTGATGATTGCGCACTGCCTCAGAGTCCTTGATATACTCGGTGGCCACGCCTATCGTGCTCCACGTAAAACCATAAAAATGAGGTGATTCAGAAAACTGAGTTAGGGCACCTACGCGCATCGACAACTTTTCGAGCTTCTCTACCCCGTATCGCTGCATAAAGCTCTCCACCAGGTGGACACCCAAGTTGTTGACATAACCCGGTGCCAGGCCTGTCTGTAGGATAAACCCTGTCTCTGCATCAGCAGCCATTTCAATAATCTCCTTCGTCTCCTGGACATATTCGGTCAGGTTGACATAATGTAATTCGTATTGGATACAGAGCCGGGCCATCGAAGGAGCCAAAGAGCCGGGCAGGCAATCAAGCAATACATGGGCATCTGAAAGGACAGATCCAAAAGCTTCAGCACTTCCATCAGCGGGCATGAGAAAGGTACCAAGGCTGGCTTTCTTCCCGATGCCAAGTTGAATCCAATTATTGGCCTCTTCCAATTGATCAGCAGAGACATCCCCAATGATTACTTCGCAATCCCAGCCCTGTGCATCAAGAATGAGTAATGCTGCTGCACGACCGATACCACCTGCGCCTGCTATGAATATTTTGTCCATAAAGGTTCTCGTTTTTTTGCCCTGAATGAGGCGCCAAAGGTAATTATTTTGGGTGCTTTACGTCCCGGAGAGCTTAAACCATAAAATGGGGGAATTATCATATTAAATAAATATTTCATGTATATATACCTAGATAAGTGCATATAACACTATATTTGACCGTCATCCCAAGACAGCAATCGTCTCATTGCTATGTCCATATTTGTACCGAAGAACAAAAAAGCCGGCCCAACTGGGCGGTCAAAACCCAAGAAGGGAGCCCAAAAGGCTTCATTTATAAGGGATCAGCGCATTCCAAAACTAATTGGATTGACGCTTGTACTACTAGGCGTTTTCGCTCTTGTGGCGGGAATTTCCTATGTATTCACCTGGAAAATAGACCAGGATAAAATCCTCAACAACCCATTTAGTTCCCTTGGTGAGGGTGATCTGATATTGGCTAACTGGCTCGGAAGAATGGGTGCAGTCACCGGTAATGCCCTTGTCTACTGGGGTTTTGGAATTTCCTCCCTGGTCATCCCGGTGTTGGTGGTTGGTTTCGGCTTACGGAAATTCCTGGGGGTAAGTTTACAAACCTGGTATGCACGTGCAGGAAAATCCATATTGGCCATGGTATATATCTCCATGCTGTTTGCTTTCATGTTTTCCTGGGCACAATTCCCATGGGGGGGCGCCTTCGGAGAAAGCACCACAGCCTGGTTATCCAACTTTATGGGCTTCTTTGGCGTATTGATGTCACTGCTCTTCATAATGGCGGCAACCATCATCATTGAATTCAATCCGACCCTACAATGGAAAGGAGAATTTCTTTCTTTTCCGACATTCAAAATGCCGGAATGGAAAATGAGCCTGTCTGAGCTTGGCCTCGATATATTAAAAAAGAAAAAACAGGAATCCACCCCAGAAGACGATACTGTTGAAACTAACCTTGAAGAAGGAGAAGATGTTGAAGAAACTCTTCAGCCGGGATTTTTAAACCGGTTCAGGAACGCAAATCCAGCAACCGAAGAGGAAGTCAGTGATGAAGCGGATACGGATGACCTGAATGCTCTTGTACTTGATCTCGAAGACTTTGAAGTAGAACCAAGGGACTCATCTGATGATGATCCGGAGTTGGAAATAAACGGCCTGAATGAAGGGCCTGCCATTGCAGAAACATTTGCAGAGAGCCACGTTCCTTCTACGTTCAGCGGTGTTCAGGACAAAGTGTTTCTGATGGATCAGGAAAGCAGTGAGCACAGTGAACCTTACGATCCAACCCTTGACCTCTCGTCATTTGAACCACCTGTGCTCGAATTATTACATGAATATTCTGATGGCAACATTCAGATCGACCGTGCTGAAGTAGAGGCTAACAAAGATCAGATCATCGAGACTTTGTTGAACTATAAAATTGAAATCACCAAGATTCGCGCTACCATAGGCCCTACTGTGACCTTGTATGAAATCATACCAAAGCCCGGAATCCGGATTTCAAAAATTAAAAACCTTGAAGATGATATTGCCCTGAGCTTGTCCGCACTGGGAATCAGGATTATTGCACCGATACCCGGTAAAGGAACCATCGGGATCGAAGTACCTAATAAGAAGAAACAGATCGTTTCGCTGAAAGAGGTACTTGCTTCAGATAAGTTTATCTCAGGTAAAATGGATCTGCCAATTGCGCTGGGAAAAACCATTTCGAATGAAGTATTTGTAGCTGACCTTGCCAAGATGCCTCACTTGCTCATCGCAGGGGCAACAGGGCAGGGAAAATCGGTTGGTATCAATACGGTATTGATGTCCCTACTCTATCGTAAGCATCCATCACAACTCAAACTCGTACTGATAGATCCAAAGAAAGTTGAGCTCTTCCCGTATGCCAAACTGGCTAATCATTTTCTTGCGTTCTTACCCGATCAGAAAGAACCTATTGTCACTGAAACAAAAAAGGTAATCTATACGCTCAATTCATTATGTATTGAAATGGATGACCGTTATGATCTGCTGAAAAAGGCACATGCGCGCAACCTGAAAGAATACAATGAAAAATTTATCAACCGTCATCTCAATCCATTGAAGGGGCATCGGTTTATGCCGTTTATCGTCCTGGTCATAGATGAGTTTGCTGACCTGATCATGACTGCAGGGAAAGAAGTGGAGTTACCGATTTCCCGTTTGGCTCAGCTCGCCCGTGCGGTAGGAATCCACTTAATCATAGCAACACAGCGACCTTCTGTCAATATCATCACCGGAGTGATCAAAGCGAATTTCCCTGCCCGCCTTGCTTATAAGGTGGCTTCCAAGGTCGATAGCCGAACCATCCTGGATATGGGTGGCGCTGAACAATTGATTGGCCAGGGTGATATGCTTTTGTCGATCGGAAGTAATATGATCCGTCTGCAATGTGCGTTTGTGGATACACCGGAAGTAGAAGCTGTCATCGATCATATTTCTGACCAGCGCGGATATCCTGAGCCATACTATCTGCCTGAATATATCGGGGATGATGAACCGATACAAGGAGGCGATGGTATGACCTACGCAGAACTTGATGATATGTTTGAAGATGCTGCGCGTCTTGTGATCCAGAATCAGCATGGCAGTACGTCTATGATCCAGCGCAGACTCAAACTTGGCTATAACCGTGCAGGCCGTATTATGGATCAGCTACAATCAGTTGGTATAGTAGGTCCTGCTGAGGGGAGTAAACCGAGGGACGTGCTCATGTTTACAGAGACAGATCTGGACGGTCTTATCCAAAGAATGCGGACTAAAAGCTGATTCGGGCGGGTATTAACCTTTCCTTAGCGGTTGGAGATGTTACTTTTGGTCTAATTTTGCGTTTTCTGGTTAGATTCTGAGCACAATTCCTATGAAGCAACTATTTTCTGCTATTCTCTTCGCCTTAATGGCTTTACCTATCTCTATTGCCCAGTCGCAGTACTTGTCATCAAAGGATTCTGATCCTGAGGCGATCAGTATACTGACCAAGGCAGGTCAATCTTTTGCTTCAAAGAACGCGCAGGTCAATTTCAAATTGAAAGTTACTTTTCCGGGAGAAGCACCTGTAACCAGCGAGGGACTACTCTATCAATCCGGAAAATCTTATAACCTTCAATTGAAAGATTACGTGATTATTTCAGATGGCTTGACCCGGTGGGTGTATCTCAAGGGACCCAATGAAGTAAATATCTATAATGAGTCGAATGGCCAGGATTGGATCAGTCCTCAGGATTTCCTGAAACTTCATACGGCCAATGACCTTGTATTTGTTCTGGCTGGTACTCGAGCTGATGGCGTATCAATCATTGAGGCAAAACCTTTAGACGGCAGGTTTGAAGAATATTCCAAAATCACCATTGGGATCAAGAGTGGTGCATTGAATTTTATCAATGCATTGTCAAGTGAAGGGATGCGTCAGGACATGAGTATCACCAGCATCACCTACCCTCCGACAATGGATACGCAAAAACTTTTCACCTTCAATAAAGCAGCCTACCCGGGTGTATATGTTGAAGACCTGAGACTCGATTGAGGTCATGGATATTAAAAGCAGGATCATCAGCGGCTTTGCTGCCTACACCCGACGACGTATATCCCGCGATGCATCAATGGCTGTGCAGCATCAGGCAGAAACCTTCAGCGCATTACTCCGCAAAGGGGCCGAAACTGAATTTGGCAGACAACATCAATTCCATACCATCACCGATCATGCCCAATGGGTTAAGCAAGTTCCCATCCGTGACTATGAGGAGCTGAGGCCATACATTGACAAGATCATAGCTGGGGAGGAAAATATCCTTTGGCCGGGCAAACCCATTTATTTTGCTAAGACCTCCGGCACCACAAGTGGTGTGAAGTATATTCCGATCACGAAAGACAGCATTCATAATCATATTGGGGTTGCACGCAACGCACTCTTCAACATCACCTCTACACTAGGATTAAAAAACCTGTTTGATGGGAAACTTATTTTTCTATCGGGGTCACCGGTACTTGAAAAGAAAGGAGGCATCCCTACCGGGCGATTATCCGGGATAGTCAATCATTGGTTTCCTACTTGGTTGCGCAACAATCAGTTACCCTCCTATGAAACGAATTGCATTGAAGACTGGGAAACCAAGGTTGACCAGATTGCAAAAGAGACGTACAAACAAGACATGCGTATCATCAGTGGCATTCCACCATGGGTACAGATGTATTATGATCGTTTACTCCTACTTTCGGAAAAAAAGACAATCAAAGAAGTATTCCCAAACCTTCAGCTTTTTGTATATGGAGGCCTAAACTTCGAACCTTATCGTGCGCAACTGGAAAAGTTAACAGGAGGCCGTGTGCCTAGCCTGGAAACGTATCCTGCCTCAGAAGGGTTCATTGCTTTCCAGGACCAGGAAGATGCTTCATCCGGACTGCTGTTGCAATGCCATTCAGGAATCTTTTTTGAGTTTGTTCCTGCGTCGGAAATCCATGATCCTCAACCAACACGACTGACACTTGAGAAAGTAGCTACCGGAAAAGATTATGCGTTAATCATGAGTACCAATGCCGGCTTATGGGCTTATTCTATCGGAGATACTGTAGAGTTTGTCTCCACGAATCCATATCGTATCAAAGTAACCGGCAGGATCAAACATTTTATTTCTGCTTTTGGCGAACACGTTATAGCGAAAGAAGTCGAAGAGGCTTTGAAAATCACGCTTCAAAAACATCCGTGCCTGATTGCTGAATTTACTGTTTCCCCTCAGGTCAATCCCCAGGAGGGCGGGAAGCCTTATCATGAGTGGTGGATTGAATTTGGTGAAACCCCGGCTGACCCGGTAACATTTGCTGCAGACCTGGACAAGGCTATGACCGACCAGAATTTGTATTACCAGGATCTGGTTGAAGGAAAAATACTTCAGCCTCTGGTTGTACGATATTTGCCCAAAGGATCGTTCAAACAGTATATGCAATCCATTGGCAAACTAGGAGGACAAAACAAGGTCCCGCGATTGAGCAATGACAGGGCTATAGCCACGTCACTCGAAACCTTCCTCCAACCATCCTCAAAATCGATCTAAAGCACTGATTGACAAGGGGGAGGAAATGCAATGGATAACACAATATTACCTATCTTTGCAAACTATTTCAAAAAGCGTAAATGCGGTTTTCTCTATTCATCGTATTGATTTTCAGCCTGTTGACTGCCTGCAGAAGCAGTTTTGAACAGGTGCGTCTCAGTAATGATCCGCCTCGTATTCTCACCGAATCCATCAAATTCTATGATAAAGGTGATTATCTGAGGGCGCAAACACTGATGGAACTCATCCTTAACCAGTATCGCGGGACACGGGAGGGAGAAGAATTATTTTTCAAATATGCCTATACCCATTATCACTTGGGTAGTTATGCATTGGCTGCCACATACTTCACCAACTTCGCATCTACATTTCCATACAGCAATTACGCAGAAGAGGCGGATTTTATGACGGCAACAGCCTATTACATGCAATCCCCTTCATTCCGTCTTGACCAGGAGCCCTCTACTGAAGCTATTGATGCTTATCAGGATTTCGCAAACAAATACTCGGACAGTGAGCGTGTAGCTGAATGTAATGAGCGCATTGATGAACTACGTTCAAAACTTGAAATGAAAGCCTATCACCAGGGCATTCTGTATTATAACCTGAGTAATTACAATGCTGCGATCACTGCTTTCGACAACATGCTTTCAGAATATCCTGAATCCAGCCATGCTGAGCATTCAAGATTCCTGATCCTGAAGTCCTCCTATGAATTTGCTGTCAACAGCATCTACGAAAAAAGAGCGCAGCGACTTGACGAGGCCAAAGACCGTTACAAAGATTATATCACTAGATATCCAAAGGGCCCAAATGCCAAATCAGCCAAAGACCTTTATAAACAAATAGAAACTGAATCTAAAAATCTGTCGATATGAGTATTAAAAATCTGGCCAATGCCATGGATCCCAATGTCAAAGCACGCGATATAAAAAACATGGCTTCCAAAACCAGTAACATCTATGAATCCATCACGGTCATTTCCAAACGTGCCCGCCAATTGTCAGCAGAACTGAAAAAGGAACTGCATGATAAACTGGAAGAATTCGTGGTTGTGACGGAGACCATTGAAGAGATCCATGAAAACAAAGAGCAGATAGAGATCTCTCGCTCCTATGAGAAAATGGCGAGCCCTACTATTCTGGCCACTGAAGAATTTCTGAGCGGAGACCTCGAATGGCGTTATCCTGAGCCTGTGGTAAAGGAAGATGACTTTACTGAAGAAGTGGAGTAACTAACTCCCTGATTCCTCAATGATAAGGCATGCCTTCATTACACGGAAAAAAAATCCTTCTTGGTGTTTCAGGCAGTATAGCTGCCTATAAGTCAGCTATATTATTGCGCCTCCTGATCAAAGAGGGATGTGATGTACGTGTGATCATGACTGCTTCTGCAAAGGATTTTGTTTCCCCGCTGACCTTTACCACGCTTAGCCGCAATCCAGTTGCTACCGATGTGCACCACGATGATGAATGGACCAATCATGTCGAATGGGGGCTCTGGGCGGATGCTATGATTATAGCACCTGCTACAGCGCATACTTTAGCCCGCTGCGCACATGGCCTGGCTTCAGACATGCTAACAGCAACCTACCTTTCAGCGAAGTGCCCTGTTTTTTTCGCCCCTGCCATGGATCTCGACATGTGGGACCATCCGTCCACCCGGGAAAATATCAGCAGGCTTCAGTCTTTTGGAAATTTCATTATTGATGTTGGTACCGGTGAACTGGCCAGTGGCCTCAGTGGGCCCGGCAGGTTAGCTGAGCCTGAGGAAATTCTTTTGCAATTAGCCGCGTACTTCCATTACCGGCAGGATATGAACGGTATGAAGGTCCTCATCAATGCAGGACCGACTTATGAAGCGATTGATCCGGTACGTTACATCGGCAACCACTCGACCGGCAAAATGGGGGTAGCTATTGCAGAGGAATTTTCACGCCGCGGTGCTGAGGTATTCCTGATCCTAGGGCCTGAAAGTGTCATACCGGAAAATCCACATATCGGGATTGAAAGAATCACCTCTGCTGATGAAATGCTGCTGGCCTGCATGCACCGGTTTTCCCAGGTCAATGTTGCTGTGCTCGCGGCCGCAGTTGCGGATTACAAACCTGCAAATGTTGCTGCTGAAAAAATTAAAAAAAGTACCGCCACCCTTACCCTAGAACTCGTCCGAACACCGGATATTGCTGAAGCCCTGGGCAAGATGAAGAAACCCGGTCAACACCTGATCGGCTTTGCATTGGAGACCATCGAAGGATCGAAAAATGCAAGGGAAAAAATGGTCCGAAAAAATATGGACATGATCGTCCTCAACAATCCCCGTGACACCGGTGCCGGTTTCGGCCATGACACCAATAAAGTCTCCTTTCTGTTTCCGGACAATAAAGAAGAACACTTTGAGTTAAAGTCCAAGCGGGCTATCGCACATGATATTGCTGAGGCCATCCATCAAATGATTCAAGCAAATGCAAAAAAATAGTTTATTCCTATTCATTACACTCATCACGTTGTTCCTTGTTTACTCTGACGTCCATGCACAAGAGTTGAAGGCCGAGGTTACCGTCAGTACGCCAAAATTACAAACCACTGATCCATCGGTTTTCAAGACACTGGAAAAAGACCTGAGAGATTTCCTGAACCAGGAACGATGGACAAACGATGATTTTAAACCTTACGAACGTATTGATTGCAATTTCTCTGTCAACATCACAGCAGAATTAGGTGGCAATGCTTTCACTGCTGATATTGCGTTGAAAGCTATCCGCCCCGTATACGGTTCAGAATATAAAACCGTCCTCATCAATCATGTGGACCGCGATATTGTTTTCAACTACCAGGAATTTCAACCACTGGAGAACGGAACTGAATTTTTCAAAGATAACCTGTCGGCTGTTTTTTCCTATTATGCGCAGTTGATTCTTGGCCTTGATGCTGAAAGCTTCACACCAAATGGTGGTGATCCATACTTTAGAATAGCGCAGAATATTATCAACCAGGTACCTACTGCTATTGCCGAGGCTGATAAAGGATGGCAATCGCTCAACCGGAAAACAACAAGGTACTGGATTATGGAAAATCTACTAAGCCCCCGTTATACATCCTTCAGGGAAGCATGGTATAATTACCATCGCAAGAGCCTGGACATCATGTATACCAACCCTGAACAAGCGCTAGTGACCATGGTTGATGCCCTGAAAGAAGTGGATAAAACACATGTTGCTTATCCTAACACCATTGGCATCATAATGTTTCTGTCTGCCAAGAGCGATGAGATTGTAGACATTATGAAAAACGCTACCCGAACACAAAAGACGGCTGTCTACGACACTATGCGCAAACTTGATCCGGCCAACAGTGGTAAGTACAATGCCATCAGGGGATAAAGCACGCATAGCCATTTTTGCATCCGGTGGCGGGAGCAATGCGGATAAAATCTGCGCGTTTTTTGGATCACATACTGACATCAGTGTTGACCTTATAGTTTCCAACAAAATAGCCGCTGGAGTGCTCAAGGTTGCGGACCATCATGGAATCGAGTCTGTCTATATTTCTAAAAAGTACTGGCATCATCCTGAAATCATCTTGCCTGTGCTCGAATCATCTGACATTACACACATCGTCCTCGCAGGTTTCCTTTCGCAGATCCCAGACTGGCTCATTTCGGTCTACCATGGGCGCATCATCAACATACATCCTGCTTTACTGCCACGGCACGGAGGCAAGGGCATGTATGGTCATCATGTGCATGAGGCTGTAAAATCATCGGCGGAACTCATTTCAGGAATTACCGTACACGAAGTGAATAATCACTATGATGAGGGGAAAGTTATTTTCAGAAAAGAAGTTGAACTGAATACTGAGGATACACCGGAAGAAATTGCCCGCAAGGTTTTGCAAGTAGAGCACCTGTATTATCCGCAGGTCATTGAAGGATGGATCAAGTCACAAAATGGTCAGCCATAAATACATGGCCCCACTTCAAGACGCATAGTTCCTCCACGCATCCGGAAACCGGTATTTATAACCATCAAGGCCTTGCAATCCTCCGGAATGTATAGCGACAATGGAATCCGCTTCCCTAAAATAGCCCGACGATCTTTTATCTTCAATAGCAAACATCATCTTGCCTGTATACACAGGATCGAGAGGTACAGCATGCTTTAGTGAAAATGAAGTCATAAAATCAATAAGGTGCATATTGAATTTCCCGAAACCACCGAAATGATAATCGGGCCATAGCTCCCAGGAACATTGCGGGACTATCTTATACCTGGTGAGTATTTCGCAGAAATACGAATCCGTACAACCTTTCCATGCGGGTACGATAATGACCTTGACCCCGGCAGGAGTGGCTTTAACTAAACCACATGCCATTCCCATACTCCCTCCAGCGAGGATGATGTGTGATGGTTCCGGTGGCAGACATTCAACAACAATTTCAGCGGCCCCGCTGATGCCTGCTTCACTCAATCCTCCTTCCGGAATGAATAAAGCTCCTGGAAAGAGGCGACTCGCATCGGCATCGCCGAAGGAATTGTATTCATCAGGATACAGATACACTATCTGATTTCCATTGACCCTTAGTCTGCGTATACTTGGATTGTTCTCATCCGGCGTATGACTTCGGATCACGGCCACCAACTGCAGGTCAAAAGCTAGACATGCATCCGATAAAGCTGCAAGATGATTACTAAACATCCCCCCTTTGCTGACCAATATGGGAGTGCCTTTAGCCAAAGTTTCCTTCAGCACGTATTTAAGTTTGTAATATTTATTGCCTGAAGCCCATGATCTGAGCAGATCTAGTCTTAATACCTTAAATCCCGGTTGACCTTCAGGCAAGTGGATAGATTGAGCCGGACCTGGTGAAAATTTATGCCAAATTTCCGCTATATCAACCGGAGAAATATCCATATCCCGCTTCTTCAATTATGACTGGATCAATACAATTCGCTTTGTTCTGATCGTTCGTCCGAACTTATCCTGCAACCGGTATAAGTATGTTCCTCTTTGCATATCACTGAGATCAACGGCAATCGTTTCCCTTCGATTATCCACGTCGATATCAACCTCTTTCATCTGAACGCCAAGTATATTGAATATTTTGAGTTTATACTTTCCATGGATCAGGTCAGACAACTGAAACCTGACTATATCATAACTTGGATTTGGGTATGCAAAGACATCTGCTTTAACAGGTTCTTCTGTAAAGACACGCGTCACCATCGGATGCGTTTTAAATTCGATACTCAGCGGTACTTCGGCATCATTGAGTTCAATGTCTACCAACTGCAGACCGGTGGTGGAAGATACAAATCGAATATAGGATTCAGAGGTGATCAGTCTGATTCCGGGAACCAGTGTCGTGATGTCTCTCCAGAGCATCCCCGTTCTTGTTTCAACCTTTATAGCTCGTTTGATCGATACGCTATGACGGTTTACCTGCTGCACTTCTATGGGTAGATAAAGAGTTCCCTGTCCATCAACCACCGTTTCTTCTGCTATCGTAATAGTGACACGACAGGAATCAGGTAACAATGGCGGGGTCCAGTTGCAAGTCATATTCCGCGGCCATGCAAAAACGGATGTCATCTTTCCTTTGTACGTATAGGACTCCCCCATAACGCCATTATAAAATGGTTTATAGGCAGGTGACAATGTAAACGTGAGCCGTGATCCTTCACATACCGGATTATCCTCAATGATCTGAATCATTTCATTGAGTTTACCCGTCAGGCGCATGATCGCATCGGTCTGCTTACCATTGACCAGGTTAGCATACATCTTGCCTTCACGTTCACCGGACTGAATGATTCTACGGCTGAGTGCATACGGTGCTTTTAGCGTGCGCAGATCCCAAACCTGGGCAGGCCCTGACATAGTGACCACGCGATGATCCGGAAGATAATCTCTGGCATAATAAACGGTATCCTCAGTAAACATAGTCCAGTTCATCTGCTGAGCAGGTGAGGCTATCCAGCAAATACTACATATGGCTAAAAGTAAAGCTCTCTTGATCATTGCATCCATTGGAGTCCTACAAATTTAGCGTACTCACCCTGACGTTGCATCAGGGTGGCATGATCTCCTGCTTCTACGATCTCACCATCCTGCAGTACAATAATCTGATCTGCATATTGAATGGTAGACAACCGATGTGCTATGACAATCGAGGTCCGACCTTCCATCACCCTGGCCAATGCTTCCTGCACCTGGCGTTCTGATTTGGAATCAAGAGACGCTGTTGCTTCATCCAGTATTAAGATAGGCGGGTTCGCCAGTAATGCCCTTGCCAACGTCATGCGTTGACGTTCTCCACCGCTCAACGTACTTCCCCTGTCACCAACAATGGTATCGTATTGAAGCGGTGTGCTCATGATAAAATCATGTATCTGTGCAATCTTCGCAACATCGATAACGGACTCCAATGTCGCATCTGGATTTCCAAACGCGATATTGTTGAACAAGGTGTCATGGAACAAAACCGGATCCTGGTTGACAATACCCATCAGACTCCTGAGTTGCATTAAATTCAAATCACGTATGTCGGTACCATCAATCCGGATACTTCCTTCCGATACGTCATGGAATCTGGGCAATAAATCTGCAAGGGTTGACTTACCTGATCCACTTGAGCCCACGACCGCCAGAATCTGACCTTTCGGAATGCGGAGATTAATATTTTTCAGCACCCATTCACCATCCACGTTGTATCGGAAGCCGACCTGATCAAGAACAATTTCTTCATTGAAAGCATGAATTTCCCTGGGATGATCAACTTGCACTATTTCTTCATTATTGTAAAGCACTTCATTGACCCTGTCGACGGCTGCCAGGCCCTTCTGAATATGATAATATGCGGATGAAAATGATTTGGATGGAGCGATGACATTGAAGAATGCATAGAGGAAAGCAAAGAAAGTTTCAGGCTTTATTTGTTCCTCGAAAACCTGGAGTGAACCGTACCACAATAGCACCGCAACGATGCTAATGCCGAGGACTTCTGATAACGGGGATGAAAGATCGCGCCGGTACATAATCCGGGTAAGCAGCTTCTTATACGAATTATTAATTGCGCTGAACCGATCCTGCTGGTATTCCTGCGCATTGAAACCCTGAATAATCCGCATTCCATTAAGGCTTTCTTCGACATGAATCATCAGGCCGGACAATTTTTGCTGGACATCTTTGGACTGGCGCTTGAGATTGCGGCTGATCCGGCCAACAATAAAGGCTGTAAAAAAAATCAACACAAAAACAAACAGGGTTAGTCGTTCGCTAGTGAACATCATAAAGGTGATGCTCCCTATAATCACGATGGGCTCTTTGAAAAGAGACTCCATCACATTCAGAATCGAATATTCTATTTCCTGCACGTCTGTGCTGATCCTTGACATCAGGTCCCCTTTTTTACCACGTGTAAAAAATGCAAGTGGGAGATGCATATATTTCTTGTAGACGGCATCACGGATATCACGGACAATTCCGTTTCTGACCTGTGCCATGAAGACAACTGAGAGATACCTGAAAATATTTTTGAGCAGGAAGATCAGCACAAAAGTGATACACACCATAATGAGTGCGCGCTCCTGTGAATAGGCCTCTACCAACTCACCAAAAACATATTCAAGCCAGGACTGGATATTGTTGATACTGAAAGGTACAGGCTGAGGAGATGGTTTGACCCTGCCGAATAAAATCTGAAAAAAAGGTATGATGATCGGGATGCTGATCACCATACATAGGGCCATCATGATGTTGGAGAAAATATTCAGCAACAATGGCGTCTTGTATGGACGGAGGTAATAAAATAATTGTCGGAGGGGACTTTGCCCGGCCATGGTCATTAATCCTCCAGCTTGAAATGATCCAGGAAACCCGTATGAAAATCACCGGACCTGAATTTTGGATCCTGCATCAATTTTTTATGAAAGGGAATGGTTGTGTTAACGCCTTCCACTATAAATTCATCCAGAGCCCTTTGCATTTTCTTGATACAATCCTCACGGGTCGGTGCTTTACAGATCAGCTTTGCGATCATACTGTCATAGTATGGTGGTATTGTATAGCCTGCATACACGTGTGTATCCACCCGCACACCGTGGCCTTTGGGGCTGTGGAAGGAGGTGATGGTACCAGGGCTTGGCATGAAGTTATTATACGGATTCTCTGCATTGATCCTGCATTCTATGGCATGCCCGTTTGGAAAATAGTTTTTCCCGGAGATCGGAATCCCAGCGGCAACTTTAATTTGCTCCTTGATGAGATCTTGGTCAATGACTTCTTCGGTCACGGGATGTTCTACCTGAATCCGGGTATTCATCTCCATGAAATAAAAATTCTTGTGCTTATCTACAAGAAACTCAATGGTGCCCACTCCTTCATAGTTGATGGCCTTTCCTGCCTTGATAGCAGCTTTACCCATTTTATTCCGCAGTGATTCATCCAGAAATGGTGAAGGCGATTCTTCGAGGAGCTTTTGGTGACGTCGTTGAATTGAACATTCTCTTTCCGATAAATGAACAACATGACCATGCTGGTCACCAACGATTTGAAATTCTATGTGCCGGGGTTCTTCAATAAACTTTTCAATATAGATACCGTCATTGCCAAAAAAAGCTTTAGCTTCCTGCCTGGCTTTATGCCAGAGGTCTTCGAGATCTTTTTCATTCCAGACTACCCGCATACCTTTTCCACCACCTCCTGCGGTCGCTTTCATGATCACAGGATATCCGATGTCTTTGCTGATCTTATGGGCATGGGCCACATCTTGTATAAGACCACCGCTACCCGGAACCACCGGAACACCGGCCTTGATCATGGTCTCTTTGGCTGTGATCTTATCTCCCATCTGTTTAATCATCCAAGGTGTGGGGCCTATAAATTTTACACCATATTCTTTACACACTTCAGCGAAATCTGCATTCTCCGCAAGGAATCCATAGCCAGGATGGATAGCATCCGCGTTAGTGATTTCCATGGCGGCCATGATCCGGGGTATACTGAGATAAGAGTCACTAGACTTTGGTGGGCCGATGCATACTGCTTCGTCTGCAAAACGAACGTGAAGGCTGTTTTTGTCGGCCGTACTGTAAACTGCTACCGTACTGATGCCCATTTCCTTACATGTACGAATGACCCGCAAGGCAATTTCACCTCTATTGGCTATTAGTATCTTTTTAAACATCCGAAATGATCTGGTTAAAGTAAGCGATTGGGTTTGTTACGAATCGTAACGAACTTAATTGGTCTTATCCGTTTGGATCTATGAGGAATAACAATTGATCGTATTCGACAGGAGATGCATCCTCCACCAGTATTTTGACAACTTTACCGGCAACTTCGGATTCAATTTCGTTGAAGAGTTTCATTGCCTCAACAATGCAAACCACAGTCCCGACCTCAATGATGTCACCTGGTTTTATATACACCGGTTTATCCTGAGAAGCAGAACGATAGAACGTACCAACGATCGGAGACCGGATTTCGATTAAGTTGTCTTTCACTGGGACCGTCGGAGTGCTCACATTTGCTTCCGCTTCAGTTTCAGCAGAGGTGCGGGTAGAAGGAGCGGAAGGCGAACTGGCCGGAGCTGAAGTCACATGAGGAGGTGCAGATAAATGACCATAAGAGGGCATGATATCTGTGCCTGAACGTGAAGTCAGATAATACTTGGTCCTGACAGAAAATTGAAGATCCCCCTGCTTATACTTAAACTCTGCAAGCTCTAAGCGATTGATCAGTTTGAGTAACTCTTGTATTTCCTTTGAATCCATAACAGATGGTTATTTAGCCCTTTCAACATAATTACCGGTAGCGGTATCAATCTTTATTTTCTCTCCCGCATCTATAAACAGCGGAACCTTTACTTCAGCCCCAGTCTCCACCGTAGCCGCTTTGAGCGTATTGGTGGCTGTATCTCCACGCAATCCGGGTTCAGTATAAGTCACCTCCAAGATAACATATTGGGGCAATTCAACTGACAGTGGAGTTTCCAATGCAGTGTGAATCAGAATTTCCACCTCAAGGCCTTCCTTCATCAGGTTGGCATTTTCGATCATAGCCTCTTGCACACTCACCTGCTCAAAGGTCTCATTGTTCATAAAATTATACCCCATATCATCGCTGTAGAGGTATTGGAATTTCCGGCGTTCAACCCTCACGTCATTAATCGTGTGACCGGATTGAAAGGTATTGTCTACAACCTTTCCGGTGGTCAGACTTTTCAGCTTTGTCCTGACAAAGGCGTTTCCCTTTCCAGGCTTAACGTGCTGAAAATCAACTATATAATAAATATCATTATTATATTCAAGGCAGAGTCCCTTTTTGATGTCTGCTGTGGTAGCCATAAAGAATGTATTAATGAAATTCGATAAAATGAGGGCGCAAATATAAGGCTTTTTGAGTGCGTTAGTCACGATTGGTTTAAACCCCAAAAACAGCTTGCCTAGTATGCCCATGTCCAAAGGCTGGCTCCCCAGGTGTATCCTCCTCCAAAGGAAGTTAGGATAATCTTATCTCCCGGCTTGAGCTGATCTTCCCATTCCCAGAGACAAAGCGGTATTGTAGCGGATGTGGTATTGCCATATTTCTGTATATTGACCATCACCCGTTCTATTGGAAACTTGAGATAATCTGAAACAGCCTGTATTATACGAAGGTTAGCCTGGTGCGGCACAACAAACCGGATTTCATCAGGACTCAGATTGTTGCGTTTCAGAATTTCGCTAACTGCTTCCGCCATTCCCCTGACAGCGGCCTTGAAAACCGGCTTACCATCCTGAAAGAGGTAATGCCATTTATTATCTACCGTCTCATGTGTGGACGGATTTTTTGAACCTCCACCTTTCATATGCAGAAACTCAGCTCCTACTCCATCAACTCTCATCCATGAATCCTGCAAACCAAATCCCTGGTCATTGGCCTGAAGCAATATAGCCCCGGCAGCATCTCCAAATAAGATGCAGGTAGCCCTGTCAGTATAATCTGTAATGGTGGACATCTTGTCTGCCCCTACCACAATGACATTCTTGTAGGCACCGGACTCTATAAATTTTGCGCCTGTGGTGGCTGAAAACAGGAAACCTGAACAGGCCGCCTGGATATCATATGCAAAAGCGTTTTTTGCTCCGATATTATAACAGATTAGGGTACCGGTGTCTGGGAAGAAATAATCCGGTGTCACTGACGCACAGATCAGAAGGTCAATATCCAAGGGAGACAATCCGGTTTTCTTCAGTAGGCCCTGAACAGCTTCAGTTGCCATGTAGGACGTAGCTTTCTGGGGATCACGGAGAATATGTCGTTCTTCAATTCCGGTGCGGGCCTTTATCCACTCGTCATTGGTATCAACCATGGTTTCGAGGGCCTTATTGGTCAGAACGTCTTCAGGGATATACCCATAAATGCCTGTAATGGCAGCGCGTATTTTAGACATTTGGCAAAAATTTTTAGGACGGCGAAGGTAGGCAATTCTATACATCTGACGCTGAATCTTAGCGGTTTGTGGTCATATCGACCGGACAGGCACTTTTGCCGTTTTGGTATGGTTTTTGTTATTTAATATGATAATTTACAGTATTTTATAAATTACGTTTAACTTTAATATCATGAAACTATATCTATTATCCCTACTTTTCCTTTGGAACAACAGTTCCACGAAGACTCCTAATTTCTATCCTTCCTATGTATCGGCTAAGGAAGCCTCTAAAAACTACAAAAAGGATCTGCTGATTTTCTTTTCAAAGCAAACCTGTTCCCAATGTGAATCAGCTTGGGGAAACTTTGAAAAAGATCAACTTGGAACGAAAATCTTTATATCCACCATGATTGACGCTCAGGATTTTGATGGTGCAGTCTTGCTGGATAAATATGGCCTCACGTCCGCTCCTTCCTGGCTTATCGTGGATTATGAAGGAAATGTGAAGCAAAAGTGGGCAGGTGACTGGAAAAACCCGCACGTTAGACCTGATCCAAACGCACCTGTAGCTGAAGCTAAATCTGAGGCTAAACCAGTTCCCGTATTCAAGGCAACCACAGCAACAGCACCAGCCCCTAAGGCAACTGCAGAAGGTGCTCCTACGCAACCTGTTTTGGCCAAAGAAATGGACAGTCCTGCAGCGGTCTCAGCGGCACCAGCAACTGAGACGATGTCAAAGGGCTTTGTACTTCAAGCGGGCTATTTCGGCTCAGAGGTCAATGCACAAAAGCTGGTCAACGACCTGACCTCAAAAGGTTTTGAAAAGTATATTATCAAACCAACAGCGCAGAATGGTACAACATATTACAGAGTCATCTCTCCGGAGTTCGCTACCGAAACTGAAGCAACTAAGGTGGTACAAGCCTTGTCTGTATCAGGGATCAAAGCCGCTGTCAAAAAGATGAGTGAATTATAACAATACCCCCCTATCAATTGCTTCAGAACGAAAAGCAGGAATCTTCATTCCTGCTTTTTCATTTTTAGCCTGGAGCACAATACCTTTACAATCTTATACTATCTAACTATTGACAAAGTCACTATTACTAAGAAGGATATCTTCTCTCTCTGGCATTCAACCTGAAGGCATTAATCGATTGCGTGGAAAGGATATGGCAGCCTTGCATGCGGTTGAAAATGCATACTTGTTAATTGAAAATGACCGCATTCTGCAATTTGGCCCTGATCACGAGTGTTCTGTTGAGCGTGCAGATACTATAATTGACTGTACAGGAAAAATGGTGCTGCCAGCCTTTTGTGACAGTCATACGCATCTTGTTTTTGCGGCCTGGCGAGAAAATGAATTCGTTGACCGCATCAAAGGGATGAGTTATGAGGAGATAGCTAATCGTGGAGGTGGCATTCTTAATTCTGCCTTAAAACTCCAGGCAGCATCTGAAGAGCTACTTTTTGAACTGGCCACTGCGCGTCTTCATGAGGTGATGCGTATGGGTACCGGAGCTATCGAAATCAAGAGCGGGTATGGCCTGACTGTGGAGAGTGAATTAAAAATGCTGAGGGTGATCCGTAGATTAAAGTATCTAAACCTACTCCCGATCAAAGCAACTTTTCTTGGCGCACATGCCATGCCCACCCTTTTTAAATCGAACAGACCAGCATACGTTCGAATGCTTACGGAAGAGATGCTGCCTCAGATTGCTGAGCAGGGACTTGCCGACTATGTGGATGTATTCTGTGACAAAGGTTTTTATACTGTAGAAGAAACTGATCATATCCTAAGTGCAGCTGCAAAATATGGCCTCAAGCCAAAAATCCATGCCAATGAACTAGCCTATTCAGGTGGCGTCCAGGTGGGAGTCAGGCATCAAGCTGTTTCTGTAGATCATCTTGAATACACTGGTTCTGAAGAAATTGCGTCTCTTGCTTCAAGTAATACCATAGCTACGATTCTACCTTCAACGGCATTTTTTCTTGGCTTACCCTATGCTCCTGCAAGGAAGATGATTGAAAATGATCTTTGTGTAGCCCTTGCCAGTGATTATAATCCGGGTTCATCTCCCAGTGGGAACATGTCTTTTATACTTTCACTCGCCTGTGTAAAACTCAAAATGCTACCTTCTGAAGCTTTGAATGCACTGACAATCAATGGAGCAGCAGCTTTAGAGTTGAGTGATAAGGTAGGAAGCATAACAGCCTCAAAATCAGCTAACTTACTCATTACAAAACCTGTTACAAGCTTGGCATATCTACCCTACTCATTCGGAACAAGCTGGATTGACTGCGTGATTATTGGTGGGAAGGTTATTTGATCCCAGTACAACGGTATTTGACTAGGAATATCGGAGGTTGTTGGTGAGGACACCAACAACGGCATTTGAATGGGAATATCAGTGGTTAATGGTGAGAACAGTTCGACGGGCTCACCGCATCTCACCAACAACGGCACTTGAATCATATAAGGCAAATTTTACTTTATTTAAATACCTAAGGCTTATACTATTAACCTCCTGGTGGTCGTTAGTAAACAGTCTTGGCCGTCAGGCAGCCTTTCCAGGTCATTGGGAATCTAAATATTCAGCCCTACTCCTTTAGAAAATAAATGAAAACCCCGACCTCAAAGCCGAATTGAAAAGCTATTTTTGCGCTAACATATTATAGAAAATACTCATACTATCACGATTGAATGGAAAATCTACATGTTAAGCACATAAGAAGATGGATTTGCCTCCTCACCATTTTCGCCGGATTTTCGATTCAAGCCGGTCTTTCTACTGATCTGATCTCAGCCTGTGATTTATCCTCTGCAACTTCAAAAGGTATGGATCCGGTAATCTTTAGCTTTGGTTGTATTGACGGTGCACCAGGTGACACCATTTGTCTACCGGTCACTGTAGAAAACTTTAATGATATCGTTATCGCCCAGTTTGAAATCTACTGGAACAGTAGTGTACTTGACTACATTGAAATTTCAAACCCCGGATCTCCAAGTATAAATGTTAACGCAGATTTCAATCTCTCCGGCCCGAATGCATTAAAATTTATACCGTTGGGTTTTCCGATTGATGGCGAATCATTGCCTGATGGCACTGCACTTTTTGAAATCTGTTTCCGAATAATTGGTTTTCCTGACTCGACCAGTTGTGTCGGCATCAGTCCTTATTTTGATTTTGAAGTTGCTGATATCAATGGTGTAATCCCTTCCGATTCGGTCAATTGTTGCCTGACTGTGGATAATGCGGTGACTCTGGTGGCATTTGTTTCAAGTTGTGGTCCAGCCATACCAGGTGGAAACGGGACGATCGATGTAACAGCCTATGGTGGCATGGCCCCTTATACAATCACAGGTGTTCCCGGCGGACCTTATGTCATACCGATCGAAGGCGGAAATACCGTACTCAATGCCCCTGCAGGCAATTATAGCGTTGTGGTGACTGATGGACTGGGCAATTCAGTAATGTACAGTGCGGACATAGCTGTGATCGAACTGGGTGTGACGACTCGCCCCAGGGACCCAACATGTTATAAATTTAAAAACGGAACGATCTGGATCAAACCGATAGGAGGTGCAGAACCATACAGCTACATATGGGAAAGCCTCAACGATCCAACTCTGGCAGGTTCTGGCTTTATCCGCAATCTTGGTGATTCCTCCTTAGTCACCAGCCTGCCTGATGGAATGTACGCCATTCTAGTGCGAGACAACAATGGCTGTGAGGTTGAAGTCACGGTCACACTCAATGACAATCCTTTTATTGTGGATATCGCTGCCTTTACCGATGCTACTTGTCTTGGTGCTGAAAATGGTACGATCAGGCTCAATATCTCTGGAGCATCACCAGGTATGGTGGGGTATACCATCAGTGGGAACCTGACAGGCACTCCTTTTCAGATCTCCAGCAATACTATCACACTTGGCCTGCTGGATCCCGGCGGTTTTTCAATCACGATATCAGATAATGTATCTCAATGTGATACAGTTTTCGAATTCACCATTGGGTACTCAGATACTATTTCTACAACCATGACGGTAACCGATCCTCCTTGTGCAGGTGGCGTCAACGGAAGCATATCCATTCATGGACTGACCAATGGTATACCTGGTCCTTCCTATAGCTATACGATTTTCGAAAACGGAGTCCAGGTTACATCCGTCGATGACATTGGTGGCACTTTTAATTACAGTCCGCTTGCACCAGGAGATTATTATGTGATTGTAGAAGATGGAAGTTGTCTTTCAGATTCAATTTATTTTACCGTTGCAGATCCTGCTCCCATGATTATTACTATCGTAGGATCAACACCTGACAATTGCATCATGACTGGATCGGGTGATATATGGTTTTCGATTCTAAACGGATCCGGTTCATATACATTGGATGCAGGTGCCGGATTCCAGGACGCGGATACCTTATTTAATCTGAATTCAGGAAATTATACACTTACGGTTACAGACGACAATTCAAATTGCACTGCAACACTACCATTTACTATTGGAGCATTCGATGATAATGAAGAGGCAGATATCACTTTCCAGTTTGGTGGCACACCATGTGATGGTGGGACAGTTACAATATTATACCAGGGTGGCACTATTCCAAATGGCGCAGGTGTAACCTGGAGCAATGGTGATGTTGGTCCAACGATTACACTTGATGAAACCGACACCCTCAGTGTAAATCTGCTTCTGGGACCTCCTATTTTTTGCATCCTCAATGATACTGTACATGTCAACTGCATGCAAGAACTTGAACTTGATATCACAGTTGTCCAACCGTTATGTGGAGAAGGAGCCGAAGGCGGCCCATATACAGGTACTGTCATAGTCGATACTGCAAATGCAACAGCGCCTGTCACATGGATATGGTCTTTTCCGGATACGACGACGACTAGTATTTATTCAGGTCTTGCCCCAGGCAGATATTATGTTACAGTTACTGACGCCCTGGACTCAACTGCAGTAGATAGTTTTGACATCATCGCCCCTAATACTTTAACGCTTGCATTTAGCAATGTAGACAGCACCTCCTGCCAGGAGGTATGTGATGGTGCTGTCAGAATTGTACCAGGTAATGGTGATCCAACAGCAGATTACCAAATTTACTGGGATCCTGTCAATCCTATGGCCGATACCGGAGTCTTCTTTAATATCAACGGTTTATGTGCCGGCTTAAATATATTCTCCCTATCACAAGACGGGCTTTGTTTTTATAATGATACTATTGAAATTTTAGCACCTGATTCCATCCGCATCAATCTTGTTCAATCCATTGATGCAACATGCCATGGCTACAGTGACGGATTACTTGAGGTCGTTGCCAGGGGTGGGACGCCTGGTTATACTTATGCCTGGATGAATGGCCCTGCGCTGCCGTTAAATAATGGGATCCCATCAGGTATGCAGTACATCACAGTGACAGACAGTAAAAACTGCTCCCGTACGGATAGTTTCAGTATTACTCAACCCGATACCTTGATAGCTGATATTGACTTAGCCGGCACGCTCAATCTTTCTTGTGGAAACAGCAGTGATGGAATCATCTCGCTGGAAGTAACGGGAGGAAATGCGGGTGCTTATATTTTTACATGGAATCCGAATGTATCCAACGCAGCCCAGGCAGCAAACCTTGGTGCCGGAAGCTATTTTATCACTGTAAGTGATTCAAAAGGTTGTACCGACACGACATCATACCTTCTGACCTCTCCTCCACCTATTACAGTTATATGGCCTCTGGTGGCCGAACCAGCATGCTTTGGTGATGAAGTTTTGCTTTTGATTGAAAATACAGATGTTGCTGGTGGAAACGGAAATTATAGTTATACTGTGAACAGTGGTGAATTACAAGAAATGGGAGAACCGGTGATGTTACCATCCGGCATATATAACATCAGTGTATTTGATGACCGTGGTTGTTCCACAGATACCACATACATTATTATGGAGCCATCACCCATCCTGGTTTCGATTGGACCGGAAGATCCGGTGATTGACCTCGGAGATAGTATATTCATCATCGGCAATATAGATCAAAGCGACAATCCGATCGTGATGACTTTCTGGTCGTCTGTTGAGGCTGTGAGTTGTGCCACGTGCGAAGGCACCTGGGTATATAACGATGTACCTACCGTCTATATATGGACGGTTACAGATGAGAATGGCTGTCAAAGTTCTGCAAGTATAACTGTAGATGTAGATTACAACCGGGACGTTTATATCCCTAATATCTTCAGTCCCAATGGTGATGGCCGAAATGATGAATTTAAAATCTTTACAGGCTTAGGTGTCGTATCCATTAATTATATCAATATTTACGACCGCTGGGGCAACCTCGTCCATGTTGAAGGACAGCAATTACCTAACCCTAGCGGTACGGGTAACTGGGACGGTTCCTTTAACGGCAAATACCTCAATCCAGGGGTTTATGTCTATACCACTGAGATTACGTTTATTGATAACAATACTACGCTGACGTATAGCGGGGATTTAACGTTGGTCAAATAAAAGGCAGTATGCAATTGACAATTGATAATTGATAATTGATAGTTGGCAATTGATAATTGACAGTTGACAGTAGAATGTTTGACAGTTGACA
>JAWXAW010000279.1:0-4986 GCA_034439675.1 Saprospiraceae bacterium
GTGAGACGTGAGACGTGAGACGCCAGATACCAGACATCGGACTTTAGATGTCGTAGGCTGGATGCCAAATCGAAGGAAGGGAGATCCTGCCGACTTCCGACTTCCGACTTCCAATTGCCGTAAATGGATAGTGCTTCCAAGGGACATACTTATCGCCGGAAGTATCCTGGTGACATATTAGCGTCGAAGGAAATTCTGCACCATGCCTATAAACTCCTCAGGCGTCTTAGCATATCCTACTTTGCCGATTGGTTTTACCTTGAACCTTCCGTTTTCGACTTCATGCGTTACGCTGAGCATCCATAAGGCCGGACAAGTGGTGATCTTTAGTGACTGGGCCATAGCGGCATTTTGCTCCTGTTTTCCTTCCGGGAATTGATGGTGTGTTGCGAAATCAACCTTAAACATCACGATCTTTTTTTCAGCCCATGATTTAAAAACAGGTGTTGAAAAGACGTTTGCTTCAAGCTGCTGACACATTCCACAGGTATCACTTGAAGTGAAATAGATCAGGACTGGTTTTTTCTCTTTCTCTGACAGGGCGTATGCATCATTCAGATTGACAAGCCACCCTTCCTTGTCAGAAGCATAGGTTGATGATGATGGATTATTGGTTGCAGATTCTTTACCATCTGCAGGCTGCTTATTGCAAGCCTGGAGACTCCATATCCCCAGGAGGAAAAAATATACATATTTGTATTTTAGCACTGCCTTCATTTGTCTTGATTTTGAAATAAGGAGCAGGCTTCGTTTGATACCTAGGTCCAACTGGGTGTAAAATAAGGAGGAATTTAGACCTCATCGAAATGGCTCACCTTAGGCCCCTTCGCCCGTAACGGCTCTCCCCTGTGTGCTGCGCAACCCCGGGGTTAATGGATTCCCCTTTCCCTCCCAGGGTGGAAAATTCCTATTACCCCGGGGTTAATTGCAGCTCAAACTCTAGTTATTTTGAGCTCAAAATATGCTGAATAGGTGCTTTATCCAGTCAATTTTGAGCTGCAATGTACTTGTGGCTCATTTTTGAGTTGAATAATAATTCGCTGGTAATATCAGCGTCTTACAGCATCAACATCTTTTTAGTAGCAGTATATCCCTCGAACTGAACCTGGTAGTAAACCATACCCTGAGCACCTAACTGGCTCCTGGAAATTTCCACCTTATTCAATCCCTTCAATCCTGCCACCGGTTGATCTATAAGCTTCCTCCCAGCCAGATCAAAGACCGTCAACGTAGCCTGACCGTTAGTCGGCAGTATAAATCCAATGGTTGTTCTATTTGAAAATGGATTTGGTTCGTTCTGCAGTAATTCGAAAGAAACTACATGCGCTGCACCACGGAATGAAAGATTCAATCCTAGAATTTCATTATTCAACGTATACGCTTCGGGGTGGGTCGGAGCATTGGCTATGCTCACCACCTCACTTAATCTAACACGCTTCGATACGTCCATCACCATCGTGAACAATGGTTGAGCATCATTAATCTGAACGCCTTCAGCCGTGTTCCAGCTCGCTGTCAATGTCATTTTATTCAGGAATGCAAAGTTTTCATTGGTCACATCCATCTGACCGGCAATTACATTTTTCAATGTCAGCGAATGATCAACGTCAAGACTGAACTGCATACCCTCGATAAAATATGCACTGCCAGCGAAAACCGGAATTTCGATACTGGTTCCGGCTTCCACTTTCACGTCATCGATGATCAGAATGAGTTTCTCACCTGAACCGCGAGGCGTAATACTTTGAGCGTTTGCTTTCACGGTGTTGTTAACATCACCAATCTTGATTCCAAAGAAGTCGGCACGTGTCATTCCGGACGATAATGGATTCAGTGTCTGGCTTTCCGGCCAAACCTGCATCCATGGATTGAATGGATCCGGGAATAGATAGTCCTTATCTACAAATCTCCAGCTGCTGTTATTGGGCAGTTCGCTGTAAATACCCAGAATCAGTTTACGAAGTTCAATCAGGTCAATGGCCGTAATGGATTTAGAATCGTTTGCATCGGCAGCAATCATCTTATAGGGTGATTCCAATGCTTTGATGCCTAACAAGTGTTTCTGAATGTTGACCAGGTCAAGTGTAGACACGCCATTTCTATAGTCGTTGTTCTTACCTGGCTTCACTTCATAATTTCCGCCAATCGGCATGGCAGGGAATGTATAGGTTCCGGATTGATTTGTATTGATGGGTATCATTGTAGTTCCTCCCAATTCAACTGTTACACCTAAAACATTGTCAGTTGTCTCCGTGCTGACTTTTCCCGTGATGGTACCTGTCAGGCCAGATGTGTCAGGACAAACACCCAAGTTATCCTGGATAATGATATACGTCTCACACCATGCCTGGTTGCCCAATAAATCTGTGACATATAAGGAGACTGGAACCTGTCCAACACCTACATGACTACAATCAAAGGTCAGGCTCTTGACCATGGTATCCGCTGCGAGCGAAAACGTGAAGTAAGACCCGCATGGATGATAGCTGCTGGCATCGAAATCTGAAGCCCAGATCGTGACCATACCCGTATCCTCTAAACCATCACCGTCCGTGTCCACGGCCATCAGATCCGTGGAAAGACCGTTGATGCACACTGGAACAGGGGCTTTGCATGAAAGCAAGTTGAGCAATTGTTCAGCGACAGTGCGGTTACCGCAGCGGTCTTCAAAAGAATATATGATCCGGTGTGTCCCCAGCGGATAAATACCACTGGCATTGATTTCCGGGCCAAATCCGCCAATAGGTCCAATATCAATAGTCCCATTGTCATTCAGGTCAACGGCATATGACCACTGTAGCAACTCATCCGCAGTACAGTCATCTTCAGCTCGCTGAATTAATGCTACAGGTAATCCACCACAATCAAAGTTGTTGCACAATTCAATGGTTGGTTGTGTAGTGGTAAACTCAGGGCCGAATTGGTTCATGACCTTAATGACCTGGGTATACTCCCAATAATTCTCGCCAATCACTATGCCTCCCAATTCTTCATACAGGCACCAGTCAATCACTGTCCAGGTACGAAGAATCTTAAAGCAGGCTCCATCAGCAAATTCAAAGATCACATCTTCAGAGGTCATGGCGACCAGGCTGCATGCATCATCTTCTAGTCTTGGCCTGTCATAAGGGTAAAGCAGATCATCTGGATCTGTACCTTCGCTACATTCTGCTCCGATATAATCATCCGGCCAATCAATTGAATTCCCATCCATTGGATTGAAGTCCTCAATATAGATTCGCTGCTGACATGATCGCTGTCCGTTCGCATCAGATGCGATAAACGTGCGCGTCACTACACCTACACCGCATTGATTAATATCGGGAAAGACCTTAACAGTGATTTCAACACCGCAGTTGTCAATAACCAATCCTCCAAGTCCACATACGAATCCCTGGAGATCGGCGTCCGGATTTTCCGGATCATATACACAAAACTCCTGTTGCTGTCCATTTTGTACTACACCACCGAAAATATCGAGATTGTCAAGATCAAGAGGGAATTCACAACTGATCGTAATGTCCTCAGGACAAGTGATGATCGGTGGGATCTTATCCTGTACTTCTACTTCGACCATGCAGGAATTTGTATTGCCTGATGCATCTGTTACTTCCAGTAAGATCATGATAGGTCCGGCACCTGCATCGCAACAAGAGAATGGAACCTTAGACCGCAGGACAGTACCCCAGTCCTGGCTATTGATTTCTCCGTTGGGGATTTCATCCACGCCAGCTCCTTCTGTAGTCCAGTCAAAATCAATGCAAGAATCCATCCTTCTGGCCCGGAATGTTACAGGACTGCAAGCATCGTAGCTTCCATCATCAAAAACAGAAGCATCCACCTTTGTCAATCCGTCCTGACCACCCAGTGTCAATGACACAATTGTATGCTCATCGCAAACCGGAATGGGAGGTGTGAGATCGGCGATCGTAATGGTCATGGTACATGAGGAAGAATTATAGCACGCATCATAGGCAGTGTACGTAATGATGTTGACACCCACTGGTAGTGAAACATAAACACCGCCATTTGTTGAGCTAAACCCACCCGGATAGGCTACGGTCACCGTTACCATATCACTGCATACATCATCGACCAGTGCCGGTGGCAACAGAATGGTCGCCGTACAGAAATGTCCTGTCGTTGTATTTGTGAAACTGGCCGGACAGGTGATTGCTGGTCCTTCATCATCCACAATTTCAATTAACTGAATGTATAATGTATCCGTTTCACCCATGCAATGCCATTCACGAACGGTCCACATACGCATGATCTTCTGGACGCAGCCGTTAGGAGGTAATACAACATCTTCAAAGGTGACCAGGGCATTACAAAAACCTATGAAATCAGGGTAAATAGGAACACCGTTAATCGTTGGAACACCTGTTCCAAGTAAGGGTAAGTCATCCTGCGGATCAGGGATTCCATCCTGGTCAGTGTCTGCAAATGGCATATCACATTGAAGTGCATCACCATCAGCAATCGTTAATGAATCAGGAAACTGGATTAGGGAAAAATCAATCCTTTCAAGATAAAAATTTACGATGCACGGATCTGATAAGTTTCCGCTCTCATCTCTAGCCACATAAGTCCTGGTAACCCTTTTGACAAGAAATGAATCGCATAGCAGTTCACTCGTCTCATCCAGCAGTATAATTTCCACTTCGGAGCAATTGTCAAAGGCATTTGGACCTGTATTACATAATGATGGAATCGTCACTATATTATCCATCAGGGAGATGGCACCTGCTGTAGAAAGTCCTCTGCCTAGTAAAGTTGCCCCCTGCAAAAAGCTCAGTGCTCCATTAGCGATGATCGTCCCGTTGAAAACAGAACCATCTCCCAAAGCAAAGGCTCCGTTTATTTGCCAAAATACATTGCATAATGATGCGCCATTGATCAGGCTGACATTTGAAAAAGTGCTCGTAGAGAATGCGCCTCCAATCTGGAAAATAAAGATGGCATTCGGATCATTCTCCGCATCCA
>JAWXAW010000280.1:0-47619 GCA_034439675.1 Saprospiraceae bacterium
AAACTCCATCCAACGGCAGGCTGGAGCAAACTCCATCCAACGGCAGGCTAGTTAGGTATCATACTAGTTGGCGGAGCAAACTCCATCCAACGGCAGGCTGGAGCAAACTCCATCCAACGGTATGAAAATTGCAGAAAGGCAATGATTAGGGCTGTAGTATCGTTTTAGCAGTACTCCTACCCTGATCACTTAAAACCACACTACTATGAACATGCATCGCATTTTATTCCTGATGATATTTATCCAGATAGCCGTCAATAAGGGTAACGCTCAATCCACTATAGGCATAAGGGCTGGGGTGATGAGTTCCAAACAAGAAGTTGAGAACGGGGATATCACTGATAATTACCAATCTAAACTTGGTGCAGACATCGCCTTTGTAGCGAATTTCCCTATTGGGATCGTATCGATCAGTCCGGAGTTTCACTGGCTTCAGAAAGGAGGGAAAATAGAAGATTTGTCTGGCACGGTGGGGGAGGTATCCAAGACCTTCAATTATCTTGAAATACCCATTCTTGTTAAACTCAATTTTGGCAATCCGGTTGGTTTCTTTTTATTGGCCGGGCCAAGTGTTGGATATCTGCTGAATGGTTCGGATAAAGACATGGACGGTCAAACGAATGATATCGATCTTGATTTTTACAAACGGGCTGAATTTGGCGCCCATGTCGGTGGCGGAATAAGTCTCGGGCCAATAAAAATCGATGCGCGGTATATCTTCGGACTGACGGACATTTTTGATGATTCCAGCGATATTCAAATTACAAATTCATCTATTGGAGCCGGAGTAAGTTTTATGTTCTAAAGCACGTAGATCGAAATGTTGCTTTTTCCTGAAATATTAACTACATTTACTAAACATATAAAATTTAATTATGAAAAAAACACTTACCCTTAAACTGATTGGAATGCTAGTCATCCTGATGACTAGCTTATCCGCCATTCACGCTCAAGATGACAGCGGTGATGATTACAATGCAAAGGCTCGTTTTGGGGTTCGCGGTGGAGTAATCATCGCCAATCAAACCTTTGAGAATGGCAGCCTGGATGATGACTCAAAATCTAAATTCGGAGCAGATATTGCGGTGCTCGTCAACATCCCTATTGGAACTGGGTTTTTCATGGTTCAACCTGAGCTCCATTGGCTGCAGAAAGGATCTGTCATCGCTGATATTAACGGAGATGATATCACCAATACCTTTAATTATCTCGAATTGCCTGTCTTACTTAGGCTCAATTTCGGTAATGAAGCAAAAATATTTGCAATCGGTGGTCCGAGTCTTGGTTATTTGTTAAGTGGCAAATCAGGTGACTTTGATATTGATAAAGATCTTTATGAAGACCTTGAATGGGGTGTGCATTTAGGTGTCGGTATTGGTTTAGGTGCATTGGAGATTGATGTTCGTTATATGGCCGGCTTAAGTGATATTTCGGCTGTGGATGGCAATCTTAGTGAAGTAAAAAACAATGCATTTGGTGCGGGTGTTACGCTTAAATTCTAAGCTATTTTCCCGGTCCGTTTCATTTTAACAATTCAGCAAACAATACTTCAAGAATCCGCTACCAGCTAGTATTGCAGGTAGCGGATTCTTCATTATATCGTTTTTAGCAGTGCTTGGATTCTTGCCTGAGAAGTAACTGACCGTTCACTTTTTGATAAAATGGCATGTCATTAGCCTTAATTAACCTATGATATACAACGGCATTCGTTTCTAACCCATAGGAAATCCATACCTTTGCCCGCCTTATGAGTTCGGCGAAAGATAGCATCGATTTGACCAGATTGCCTCGGCATGTGGCTGTCATCATGGATGGCAATGGTCGCTGGGCAAAAGAACATGGCAAGCCCCGGATTTTTGGCCACCGGAATGGGGTCAAGGCCGTCAGGGAAATCACCGAAGCTGCTGCTGAAATCGGGGTCCCATTTTTAACGCTTTATGCCTTTTCGACCGAAAACTGGAACAGACCCGCCATGGAGGTCACTGCACTCATGGATATTCTTGTCTCGACCATCCGAGAGGAATTGGAGACCATGAATAAAAATAACATCCGGCTTGGCGTCATCGGGGACATAGACCGTCTGCCACCATTGACCAGGAGAGCCCTTATTGAAGGCATCGAAAAAACCAAGGAGAATACACGGATGAACCTTACCCTGGCATTGAATTATTCCGCCAGGTGGGAGATCACCGAAGCTATGCGCAAAGCAGCGCAGTTAGTCTCCGAAGGCAAACTCAGCTCCGCCGATATAAATGAAGCCAAGGTAAGCTCCCTCTTAGCCACCTCGCATATGCCTGATCCTGAGCTCCTTATACGCACCAGCGGAGAGCACAGGATCAGTAATTTTCTGTTATGGCAAATCGCCTACACAGAACTATATTTTTCAGATGTGTACTGGCCTGATTTTGAGAGAGAAGATTTCTACAATGCGATTATCGATTTCCAGCATCGGGAACGCCGTTTTGGCAAAATCAGTGAACAACTCACCCACCAGTAATACTTGAACAACACATCACCTTTGCTATACGTTTTTGTCGCAGATAATTTGATCACCCGCATGAAGAGTATGAGATTCCGCTACCTTTTTATTGTTTGTCTATCCTTCTTCGTGTGGGCGCCTTCATCTCTCCTTTCACAGACTACCCCTGTCCAGTACGGTGAGGTTGAGGAGTTAGAGATTGGTGGCATTGAGGTCGTAGGCGTTTTCTTCAGCGATCCAAACGCTATCAAATCCGTTGCCGGACTGAAAGTCGGTCAGGTCATCAAAATTCCAGGAACAGACATCACCAAAGCTATGCGCAACCTCTGGAAACTCAGGTTGTTTGACAATGTCCAGATCAACCAGGACAAACGAATCGGGGATATTGTATTCCTCACTATTAGGCTTTCCGAACAATCCCGCCTGGCCGGATGGTCTTATCGCGGCGTACCTCAATCCGTCCACGATGACCTCAATGAAATATTGACCCCGTTTCTGATCAAAGGACAAGTGGCCTCTACTGCCAACCAGATCAATGCCAGGAATGCCATCAAAAAATATTATATCGAAAAAGGACACCTCGATGCAACTGTTGAGGTGCGTGAAGAAGAAGCTGGTGAGCGGGCCAATGCTATCAACCTGATCTTTGAGATCGATCCAAAAGAAAAAATTAAAATTGAAAAGATCACCTGCGACGGATGTAATGCGATCTCCGAAGCTGATCTGAGAAAATACCTTAAGGAGACTAAAGCAAAATCACACCTCCTCAAAAAATCCAAGTATGTTCAGTCAGATTTTGAAGCGGATAAGGCCCTTGTGATCGCCCAGTACCGTAAGCAAGGCTATCGTGATGCCCAGATCACCGGTGATACGATCTGGCGGAATAATGATGGCCTCATGGAAATGGTGGTCAGCATCTCTGAGGGGCAAAAATACTATTTCGGCAACATTACCTGGAAAGGAAATACCGTACACACGAATGATCAGCTCACCAGGATTTTGGGCATCCGGAAAGAGGAAGTGTTCAATGAAGAATTACTGGAGTCAAGGTTACGCTTTAGTATTGATGGTCGTGACATTACTTCCCTATACATGGATGACGGCTATTTGTTTTTCAATGTTGTGCCTACTGAAATTTCCGTCGTAGACAATACGATCGATCTGGAGATGCGGATTTTTGAAGGACCTCAAGCCACTATTGACGAGGTCATCATCAAAGGTAATACGCGTACACACGAACACGTGATCCGTCGTGAATTACGGACTCAGCCCGGTCAGAAATTCAGCCGCTCTGACATCATCCGTTCGCAGCGCCAGATTATCGCATTGGGGTATTTTAATCCGGAGAGCCTGGGCATCCAGACACCGGTAGATCAGACCAATGGTACCGTGGATATCATCTATGAAGTTGAAGAGCGTCCATCAGATCAGTTGGAACTCAGTGCAGGATGGGGTGGATTTGGGAGAAGCCAGATCATTGGTACCCTCGGTGTGACGTTCAATAACTTTTCTCTTCGCAATTTATTCAAACCGGAAGCGTGGAGCCCGCTGCCTCAAGGTGATGGCCAGCGATTATCTGTGCGTATCCAGACCAATGGTGATTTCTTTCAGTCCTATAATTTTTCACTTACCGAACCATGGCTTGGTGGAAATCGCCCCAACTCCTTTACGGTGGGTGGTGTCATCACCAAAGTCGACCAGACTGCATACCAGGGCGGTAAACTAAAAATTTCAAGAGGCTTTGTCGGTCTGGGATCCAGGTTGAAATGGCCTGATGACAACTTCATCTCCAATACAACCCTTAGCTTAGAATTTATAGAACTGGATAATTATTCTACCGGAGATTTTTTGGACAAAAACGGAAGGCCCATCACGGATGGTTTATTTAAAAACTTCTCTGTCGCGCAGACCATAGCCAGATCAACAATCAACGAACCCAACTTTCCAAGAAATGGATCACTAATCAGCCTCACGATACAAGCTACCTTGCCTTACTCCTTGTTTGGGCGCAATTATATACCTGACGACCCACAAAGTGAGTACGAATATGTAGAGTATCATAAATGGGATGTGGATGCAGAATGGTATACACCCCTGGTCGGCAAACTTGTATTAAAGACAGCTGCCAAACTTGGTTATTTAGGATTCTATAATCCGGATATCGGTGCACCGCCTTTTGAGCGTTTTATAGTGGGGGGAGACGGACTGAGCAACCAGCAATTTGCGATTACCGGACAAGATATTATTTCACTGAGAGGATATGAACTTGCTGATATCACGGCTAATCAGTCGGGAGGTGCAACGGTCTTTAATAAATTCACTGTTGAATTGCGCTACCCGCTTTCTTTAAATCCGAGCTCTACCATCTTTGGTATGTTATTCCTGACCAGCGGTAATGCCTGGAAAAATTTTGAAGACTATAACCCATTCAATCAACTTCGTGCGGCGGGTGTTGGCGTAAGGGCTTTTCTGCCGATGTTTGGTCTTCTTGGTTTTGATTATGCTTATGGATGGGATAATCAGTCCAAGCTGAATGCAGGGGCACGATGGACCGAATATGCTAATTTCAATATCGTACTAGGATTCGAACCCGAGTGATGACCAGATACTTTTCCTTCCTGACAGGGATTCTTTTTTTGTTTTTCTGTACTTCATGTGCTTCTTTGCCAAAGGGAGCCTTTGCAGATGAAATACCCGATGCCCCTGATTACACGGATTTAAAAAACTGGTCCGCACTGCCGACACTCCATGACAGTGCTGACTGTGTTCCAATTGCCGAATGGACAGATGAACAACCTGATTCACGTGTTGATGTTTTTTTTATTCATCCGACAACCTATACCGGTAAGTCAGGCCAAAACAAATGGAATGCCAGCCTTTCCGATACGAAACTCAATCAAAGCACGGATACGTATCCTATTCGGTACCAGGCCAGTATTTTTAATGGCGCCGGCAAAGTATATGCACCCAGATACCGCCAGGCTCATCTGAATTGTTTCTTCACCAAAAAAACAGTTGATGCATCACGCGCACTGGAACTGGCCTATGATGATGTGCACGCTGCATTCCAATACTATCTGGACCATTATAATCAAGGTCGGCCGTTTATCATTGCCTCTCATTCCCAGGGCACCTTTCATGCTAAGAGATTACTTCATGATTTTGTAGATGGCCAGCCTTTACAGGATCAGTTAGTAGTCGCCTATTTAGTCGGACTTACCGTTCCATCAGATTTGTATGAAAACATCAAGCCATGCACTTCACCGAATGAGACAAACTGTTTCTGTAGCTGGCGTACTTTTAAAGAAGGCTACATCCCTAAAAAACTACATTTTCCTGATACCAATTTTGTGGTCACGAATCCTGTGACCTGGGATGCTTCGGTGCCTTCGTGTGACCAGAAAGTTCAAATAGGGGGTGTGCTGAGAGATTTCTACCAAGTCTATCCTCATCTCGTGTACACTAGTATTCACGAAGATCTGTTATGGGTGACTAAACCCAAGTTTCCTGGCAGTTTCCTCCTGACGACAAAAAATTATCATATTGGAGATTATAACTTCTTCTACGCAGATATAAGAAAGAATGCCCAGGATCGGGTGAAAGCATTTTTTGGGAACCAATAATGCCTTATGGAGATAAACAGCCAACGATCACACTGGAAAACGTACCTCGCTATTGCCGGGATTGTCATTCTGGTGATCTCCTTGGTGTATACTTCTTATCTGGCCCAGCGATTACGTGAAGGCGAGCGCAATAAGGCGCTTTTGCTTTTCGATGCTTATCAGACCATCAATGATCAGAGCAATCCGGAGTCACCTGACCTGGAAGCTGACCTGACACTACCTACCAACATCATAGTCGCCAACAATGATATTCCCATCATGGTGGTCAGTGAAACAGATGAAGTATTATATGCAAAAAATTTCGGTGAAGACCTGGACACGAACCAAGCGTTCTTGAAAGAAAAATTAGTGATTCTAAAAAAGAAAGGACCCGAACCAACTGAAATCACGGATACCGGAATCCGCCAGTATCTTTATTATCAAAACTCCAGACTGCACGAACTGCTTACCTATTTTCCTTTTCTTCAATTGCTGTTGCTCAGCGCATTTGTCGGGATCGGTTATATCAGTGTCAACAATGCACGTCGTGCCGAACAAAACAGGGTCTGGGTGGGCATGGCTAAGGAAACTGCGCATCAGCTAGGCACCCCTATCAGTGCGATCATCGGATGGATCGAACATCTACGGGAGTCCTACCCGGAAGGCTCGAATGAGATCAATGCATTGAAAGAGATGCAACTTGAGGTTCTAGTCGAAATGCAAAATGATGTTGATCGCCTTGACCTCATTGCTGACCGGTTTAGTAAAATTGGTTCGGCGCCAGCGCTCACGCCTATAGACATCTACACCCAGATGCGGGAGATCACGACCTATATCCGCAGACGTGCTTCCCGTAAAATTGTATTCAAAGAACCATCCGAGGAGACTGCACCTCTGATCGTGAATATTAATCCTCCATTATTCAACTGGGTCATCGAAAATATCATGCGCAATGCACTTGATGCCCTGGAGGAAGGGACTGGTCAGATTGAGTGGACTGTACAGCTATTCCAAGGCTATGTTGAAATTGACATCTCCGATACAGGCAAGGGGATCCCTCCTTCAAAAGTCAAAGTTGTATTTGAACCCGGATTTACCACCAAGGCACGTGGATGGGGACTCGGCCTCAGCCTGGCCAAACGTATCATTGAAAACTACCACAAGGGGAAGATTTTTGTCAAGCACTCGAAACTTGGAGAAGGGACGACGTTTGCTATTCATTTGCCCAGGAAGTGAGTAGGAGTAAGGGGCAAGGAGCAAGGGGCAAAGGCAAGGAGCAAGGAGCAAGGGGCAAAGGCAAGGGGCAAGGAGCAAGGAGCAAGGAGCAAGGGGCAAGGAGCAAGGAGCAAGGGGCAAAGGCAATGGGATCATGATCATTGCATTTATTTTAGAATTATGTCCATGAATTGATTCTCGCTAGGATCATTCATTATTTTCCCGCGACCTGAAGGTCGGGACTATTCCTTTTGATCATAACAAGTTCACTGCAAATTCTGCCCACTGTAGACTACTCTCTGCCCCTTGCTCCTTGCCCCTTGCTCCTTGCTTTTTTTATCTTTGCGTCGGCAATAAACAAAATCATGAGTAAGCAACTTTCCATTTTCCTGGAACACCTGTCGCTGGATCCGGCGAAGGTTCATTACATGAAGACCCCGGCTGAGCTTATCGAGGACACCATCCTCAAGCGCCAGGGCGTGCTCGCTGATACAGGGGCCTTATGCATAGACACCGGCAAGTTTACCGGCAGGTCTCCCAAAGACCGCTTTATCGTGAGGGATGCCATCACCGATCCAGCCGTTGATTGGGGGGCTGTCAACAAACCATTTGAGCAGGATAAATATGAAGTCCTAAAAAAAGAAATACTGGACTATTTGCGCCAACGGGAGGCCTATATCCATGACGGATATGTCTGCGCGGATGAGAACTACAGGCTCAATGTGCGAGTGATCGCTGAATATCCCTGGAGTGCGCTCTTTGCCAATAATATGTTCCTCCGCCTCCATGCTGATGACATCGAAAATTTTGCTCCGGAATGGACTGTTGTCTGTGCTCCGGGTTACATGGCTGATCCCGCCAAACATGGCACACGACAGCCCAATTTTGCCATTATCAATTTTACAGATCGGGCGATCCTGATCGGTGGCACCGGCTATACAGGAGAAATCAAGAAAGGGATCTTCAGTGTATTGAACTTTCTGCTTCCCCATGATGATAAAATCCTCTCCATGCATTGTTCAGCTAATGTTGGCAAGCAGGGAGATACCGCTGTATTTTTTGGATTGTCCGGTACTGGAAAGACAACTTTGAGCGCGGATCCGCAGCGTTCGCTGATCGGTGATGATGAGCATGGCTGGTCTGAAGAGGGTGTCTTTAATTTTGAGGGTGGTTGTTATGCCAAATGCGTAGACCTCACAGAGGAGAAAGAGCCTGATATTTTCCGCGCGGTCAGGCATGGGGCATTGCTTGAGAATATTCGTTTCTGTACGGGAACCCGCACCGTCGACTATGAAAATATTTCGGTGACTGAAAATACCCGAGTTTCGTATCCCCTGTACCACATTGAAAATATGATGCCGGGTAGTGTAGCCGGTAATCCCCGTAATGTATTCTTCCTGACAGCAGATGCGTTTGGGGTATTGCCTCCGATCAGCAAACTGACCCCGGAGCAGGCGATGTACCATTTCATTTCAGGATATACGGCCAAGGTAGCAGGAACAGAAGCAGGTGTGACTGAGCCACAGGCTACGTTCTCTGCTTGTTTTGGTGCTCCATTCCTCCCGTTACACCCCACCCAATATGCGGGTATGCTCGGAGATCTGATGCGCCGCCATAAAGTGAATGTTTGGCTTGTCAATACCGGATGGTCAGGCGGTCCTTATGGTATAGGAAGTCGTATCAAACTATACAATACACGTGCCATGATCACTGCTGCATTGGAAGGCAATCTCAACCACGTACGGTATAAAACGCATGAAGTCTTCAATCTGGCTATGCCTATGTCATGTCCGGGTATCAGTGACCAGAATATCCTCAATCCTGTGCAGACCTGGAAAGACCAGGATGCCTACAAAGAAAAAGCTATCCACCTTGCTCAGGCGTTTCACCGCAATTTTTTCAAATATGCGGCTCAGGCTTCCGAAGACATACTTTCAGGCGGTCCGGATAAGTTTGGGGATATTGATATGAGTGGGGCGGGGAGTGATGATATTCCAGGCTGATCTGTGATCAGCAGCTGGGATTGCTTAGGGGGTTAGAGGGTTAGGAGGTTAGAGGGTTAGGAGGTTAAGGGTTAGGGGTTAAGGGTTAGGGGTTAAGGGTTAGGGGTTAAGGGTTAGGGGTTAGGAGGTTAAATGCTTATAGGTTTATAAGTTGATGGGTTGATGGGTTCATTTGTTTATTTAAAAAACAAAGTTGAGCTTACGTTGACTTAAGCTCGCGTGCTACGGATCACAAGAAATTTTCGCTATTCAAGAATTATCGATGGCCGTTTTTAACGGCATATAAATATCCGCGTTGTTCGTATGATGCCTCAGAAATGAAAAGGGCTGAACCCCTTTTCTAACAGAGCTCCCTTTCAGGGCTTTAAGGAACACAGTAGCTTCTGCGCAGGAACCGCTGCATCCTTCAGATTGCCAACTGCTAACTTCTAACTTCTCGTTGCTAACTTAATAAATCACCTGATGGTAGATATTCCGAGCTATCTGGAATAACCATTTAATTTTCTACTTATTTGGATCCCAAACTCTGTCTCGCGGGCCGATGACATCTGACCCGTTCATTCTTTGTATAGCGTCAAGGTCATACATCGAAAACTTCAATTCCATCAAAAAACTCCGGATCCCGCAGAAGTAACATGGTTTTCACTACCTCCGGAAATGACTATATTTCGAAACCATCGTTTCAAACAAAATACAAGATGAGAAAAACCACAACTCAGGAAATCGAATTAGTCAACCCTTCCCTTTCCAATGAGGAAAGGATTTCTATTGTGAATCGGGAACTGCAAATGTTACTCGATCATTTCGACAGGAAAGCGGATAAGGCTAAAAACAGTTTTCATTTCTACAAATACGCCAGTATTTTTCTGGCAGGTGCTACATCAGTCATTTCATCCTTTGAATTGATCTATGAAAGCAGGTTTCCTGGATGGATATTGCCTGTGATCAGTGCTGCAGCTACCATAACGGTGGCAATGCTTGGAGCCTCTAGTGCTCAAAGATTATGGATCAATTCAAGAACCACAGGTCAGCAGTTGCAGGTGAAGAAATTTCTGTTCAATCAGCAGGCTGGTAAATACTATAATCTGTCGAATGAGGACCGTGTTCGAATATTTTCGGAGCGGATGATCCAAATCTGGAATGAGGGGCATGGGAAGTGGGAGCAGACGGTGAATGAGGGATGATTAAATGCTGAAATAACAATGCATGTTTTCAGTACAACAGATCGTGATTCATATTAAAATTAAAAATATAAATAAAAAGACTTGCTTTATTCTGAAGAGTAACTTAACTTGACATCTTCAAAGATGTTAGTACCTCATTACAAATGCAGGTCCGTATCTTAATAAATGATTTTACATTTCTCCCCCATCAAACCACAGTCCTTCCTGGGACTGAAAGAGCGAAGCTTTATAGCTTCTAATCATTTGTTTTTCTGCAGCCATGTCCCGTTTTTATCGCTCATGTGCCCATTCCATTGGGCTACAATGAAAATTTAAGTTACATTTTTTCAACATAATAGTTGATAATAAGGGGCATCCCGAGCGCTTGATACATAAATATCAATATGGCGTGTCAATTCAGTACCGGAGTTGCGATTACCTGTTTGATAGTTATTGGAAGCACCCTTTCATGTCAATTTCAACATTTTCTTTCCTCCACCTGCATGTTTTGAAATACACATATCAATGTCAAACTAAAAAACCTTAATAGCCATGTCCAAAACATCAAACACCTCCAAGACATACACCTATCGTAACGGTAAAAAAGTATACCTCACCAAAGCCCCTGATGAACTCGTCGTCCGCTCCAGCCCGGAAGAACTGAGACGAAAAGGCATCAACAATAGAATGGAAAAAGTCTCCCTACATTCGACGCGTGTCACTGTACCTGCCGATGAGCTGGACACATTAATGGATGAACTCCGCACCGAAAACGTAACTCATCATGCCTATGCTGAAGAAGATACTGACCAGGAGTTTCTGATCACAGATAGGATCATGGTCACCTTCAAAAGCCCGCTAAGTCCGGATGTAGTGAATCAATTTATAGCCAGGTATGCACTCATCATCCTCACGTCATACTCCGAAACAGAATACCTTTTCCAACTTACGGACCGAACGAACATGAACCCGGTAAAACTGGTCGTGCTGATCAATGAAACAGAAGGAGATATCATTGAGTCCTGTGACCATGACCTCAATATGCGCATGAAACTCAGCAATGTCAATTTGCCAACAGATGCAAAGTTTACACAACAATGGCATCTGCATAAGCGCCTGAACAGTCCGTCTGTCGATTTCCGTTCATCTGCCAATTGCGAGGAATCCTGGAACCTGTTGAATCATTTTGGGAGCACCGATGTCGTCGTCGCGGTGACGGATGACGGATGTAAAGTTGATCATGCCGATTTTGATTCAGCTAACAAGTTCGCGCAATGGGGATATATGCAGAATAACACCCTGGTCACGCGGGGTTCGGCGGGAGCTAATCCACAACTTATGTACCAGGCTGATGCAGATCATGGTACTTGTTGTTGTGGAGTTGTTGCTGCAGAAGTTGATGGTGTACTTACGGTAGGAGCAGCACCTGGGGTAAGACTGTTGCCTATTAAATGGGCGTCTGATGCGTTTGGATTATACATCACCGACAGCAGGATGATGACGGTGCTGAATTTCATTGCTGACAAGGCAGATGTGATGTCAAACTCATGGGGTAATTCTCCAAAATCAAATTTTAATTCCACTGTCGTCAACAAGATTACACAACTTGCCCTGAATGGCGGGCGTCGTGGTAAGGGTATCGTTTTCCTATTTGCTGCAGGAAATGAAAATTGTCCGGTAAAGCATTCAGGTACACAGAACATTCCCTATGATGGAGGGCGCAACAGCAGCGGCAACTGGATTGGCGTACAAACTGCTAAAGTATTTGAACACAATCTGGTGGATATTCCAGGTGTGATGTATATAGCCGCTTTAGCCAGTAATGCACAGCGGAGTCATTATTCCAATTATGGACAAGGTATTGCCTTGTGCGCACCGACGAACAATGTCCACAAATACTGGCGTCTCACGGTGACGGGCCTTGGTGTCATGACTACTTCAGGCGAAGGACAGATGTTCGACCCAAGCTTCGGAGGCACATCAAGCGCAACTCCTTTGACAGCCGGAATTGCAGCATTAGTGCTTTCAGCAAATCCAAATCTCACTGCGTTTGAGGTAATCTCCGTTTTGCAAAGAACGGCAAGTAAAAATCTTAACATGACGGCTTATGCCAGGACACCTGCTGCATCTTATGATCCGAATCCAACCTGGGATATCTCTCCTGTTGCTCCACATCATAATGGAAACTTTAACAACATAGGACATCCGGATGGTACCTGGAGTGGGTGGTTTGGATTTGGAAAAGTGGATGCCGCAGCAGCGGTTGCAGAAGCGTTGCGATTACTGGGTGGCCCGGTGGTCGATGGACAAGTGATAACACAAACAGCCTCACCAAACCTCGCCATTCCGGATAATAATGCAACTGGTGCAAGCCATACGATGGTCATTTCTCAGGGAGGTACAATAGCTGGTGTCAAAGTCGATGTCAATCTGCTGCATACCTACGTCGGTGACCTGATTGTCCGTTTGATATCACCTCGTGGAACACCGGCTATCCTGCATGATCGCAATGGCGGAAGTGCAAAAAACATCAATAAGACCTTTGACGTGCAAAATGCACCTACGCTCGCGAGATGCGTCGGTGAACCGGCGGATGGCAATTGGACAATAGAGGTCATCGATGCCGCCAACGCTGATATCGGAACATTACAGAACTGGACATTGCACATCAATACCGGGGCGTCCACTGATATCATGCTGGAAGAATCGCCTGGCGTCACGATACCTGACAACATTCCGGCAGGTATAGAGCGAAAATTAAATACAACAACAGCCGGAATAATCCGTGATATAAAAGTTGATATTGACATCACGCATACATACATCAGTGACCTGATCGTCAATCTCGTTTCACCTGCTGGCACGACCATCACGCTACACAACCTTAGTGGTGGAGATGCAGACAATATTATTAAGACTTACCAGGTCAGCAATCTGCCGGCATTGTCTGCCTTGCAGGGTGGACCTATCCAGGGAGATTGGAAACTCAAGATCTCGGATGTTGCGGGGCAGGATGTAGGGAAACTCAATCGGTGGAAACTTACAATTGGAAAATAAAAAACCCGGTAAACGAGGAAGAATATTTCCCTGCTCATGAGCCGGTGGCAGCTTACAGGGGGATGTAATTCTTAAATACCGACAATAGGGTTTCAGCATGAGGTCAAAAGGTGAAAATATTAATTCTGAACTCCCTGATCCACAACCTATGGCTACCTTGTCTTTACAAATACGGAGCAGACGGAGCACAACAGAAACACGTCAGGTTTATCCATGTGCTCTCCAACAAATTACTATCCTCGTTTTTGACCCTGACATGCAGATAACCCAATCAATGCATACTTCCCTGGAGCGTTGTCCGGATATGGTTTACCGGGCCACCACCACGGATATCATTCAACTTATCTATCACCTCAACCTGACGCTGCCTGATTGCGTGCTCCTACAGACAGGAAATTATGACCGATATTTTCTTTCGGCGGTAAAGCTGATCCATGCCCAATTCCCGGAGGTTAAAATCATCATCCTATCCGCCACAGAAAATGAGGAAATACTGTTCGAAGCGTTGTGTGCCGGAGCCTATGGATACATCCTGAATACCCAACCCGATGAAATAATTTTGTATCAGATAAAACAAATTGGTCGGGGACAGGTAACACTGGGAGACCCTGTATTTAGAAGAATCCTCAGGTCCCTGTCTCATTTTCATGAAAAACCAAAATTCGACCGGTACATGCTGACAAACCGGGAATCAGAAATCATGAACCTGATGCTTAAGGGAAATTCTTACAAGATCATCGCATATGAATTGGATATTACATATCATACGGTGCACAACCATATTAAAAACATTTATGCCAAACTTAATGTCAATTCCATGACAGAGGCCATCACCAAAGTGTTAACCCGTCATCCTGTACATCTTCCATGAAGTCAGCACTGCATTTTCAGTAATGCTTCTCCCTCCAACTATCAGGATGACTTACGTTAAAGACTGCAAACATCCTTCTTCATATAGCCACATTTGGCTATTGACAAATCATCCTTCCCTCTTTAACTTCGACTTCACATTAAAACTCAGGACCAAAAAACAAAGATAACAGACTCAATTAATTAAATACCTCCATTCCTCCTTGCCCTGTTTATCCGTTCCAACGGAAGGTTGGATGTTTATTGCCTATGCATAATCGCTCATCCGCTGAGTAAGTAACAACTTCATGAATCATTCAAATCGATCACCATCCTTCTCAAATCATGTTTATTAAATGATCCACACGTCCCTTTCCTTTCTACAAACCGCGTTGAACCATTTCATTTTCGTGAAAGATCCGCTCAATACCGCAGGTGTCCTGGACCATGCTGTGATGCTAGACACTATTGTCAACCAGGAAAACAAACCCATTCATACCAATGGTGATTATGTCATTATGACCCTGGTCAATCTGGAGGAAGAAACAGTGGGTAAATCCCAATTGCCTTATTTCAAAACTCCTGATGATAAACTGCATGTCTTAAACCCTGACTTAAAAATCAATTTGTATATCCAATTTTCCGCATTCTCAGATAACACACTTTCGTCTCCCCCCGCGTATGAACGCGCATTAATATTACTGGATCAGGTTGTTTTCTTTTTCCAATACCGAAATGTGTTTAACGGGTCGCAGTATCCTATTCTATTTGATGCCGGAATTGAAAAGCTCATCATAGAGCCGATAAGCCTGACATTTGAGCAATTAAATCATCTCTGGGCAACGCTGGGGGCAAAATATCTCCCCTCTGTGATCTTTAAATGTAAAATGTTGACTTTCCGGGAAACTGTAGTATCCCCTGAAACCATCCCGATCAAAGAACTTCTCACTGATGATGTCCTGATCTGAAATGAAGCTACGGTACGAACAACTTTTATCCATTGGCCTTCAATCGGTATATTATACGGATGGTCAAGCCCATGACGATCTGACGATCGAACCTACCCGGAGTTGTTTGCTTCAAATGACGCGATTTAACGTGCTGCACAAAAATTCATTTGATGGCATCCAGTTGATGTATGAGTGTAGTCCATTTACTAATGACGCCACACCTTTCAAGCCGATTCTGCAGGAAACTAAATTCAGATTTAAGGTTAAGGTGACTAATGAAAATTTTTGGTATTACGCAGATGTCAACAACTGGCAGAAAGACAAGATTTATTTACTTCAAAATCCGGTCTACAATATACCGGGTAATATTCCTGTGCATGCCGGTCCGCTCAACAATGTGAGATCCTCCAGGCCGATGACATTTATGCATGCTGTCCCATTGGACAATGTGGCCGGTTTGCTGGAAGTAAGGGATAACATCGGCAATTTGATTTCAAAACAAATTGTTCGGGCCCGCACTGTCACAGAGCCTCCGGGCAAAACAGCATCCTATTTCATCAACCTTAAAAATTGTCCGGAAGGGTCGTATACCCTTCGCCACATCAACGCGGGTCCACTGGTGGATGAAATGGTTTTCTGCAGTGAGGATTATAGTACAGATACGCTGGCCATCATCGAAATCACATATAAGACCGGTCTGGGATGGACGGGAGTCGCACCTTTCCAGAAATACCTGGTGGATATAACCAGCAGGATATCAGATTGGTTTTTTGATGTTCATATTCGTCCCAAGGTAGTAGCCCTGTATACAGCGAGTCAGTTGTCGATCAAACACATACCTGTGCCTCCCGAACCCTTACGCACTTTTTCGGTAGATGGCATTCCGGATGATGTCAATGGTTTTGTCCGGTTTAAATCAAATGTCCAACTGAGTTATTCACAACAACCTATACGCCTTCAATTGCTAAAATCGGCAGCAACGATCATCCAGGACCCGCTGCCGTTACCTACGTCCGTCACATTACAAAAAGATGCCATGAATAACCTGGTGACCAGGATCATTGTCAATGTTTAAAAAATTATTTCACATCAAAAAACAAATCAGATGATTGTTTCAGCGCTCAAAACCCCCGGGGTCTATGTCAATGAAGTGTCTATATTCCCCCCATCGGTGGCCCAGGTGCCAACCGCCATACCTGCCTTTATCGGGTATACGGAAATCGCCCAGGAGTCAACCGGTGAATCTCTTTTTATGAAGTATAAGAAGATCAGTTCGATGGTAGAGTATGTACAATATTTTGGCTTCGGGCCTGATCTTGAATTTAATACCACCACCAATGCCATTGAGCTGGACGGTACTAACCAGGTCATCAAGGCGGTCAATAAACAGCAATATTATTTGTTCGATTCCATGCAATTGTTTTTTGCTAATGGAGGTGGTGATTGCTACATTATTGCAGTCGAAGCCTACCGAGGTGATGGCATTGTCAACCTTGGGAGTGTCGCTCCATTAGCCGGCATGCTAGGTGGGCTTGAAGTCCTCAAAGAAGTAGATGAACCTACTATGATTGTATTTCCGGATGCGGTGTCTATGGGAACTGATATGTACACGTTGCAACAGGTTGCGTTACAACAATGTGCAGATCTGATGGACCAGGTCGGAGTATTTGATATTCAGAAAGCTGAGGACAAAACCGAACATGCTACGAAGGTGAAAGAATTCAGAGACAATATCGGGATGGCCAACCTGAAATACGGAGCGGTTTATTCGCCATGGTTAAAAGTCGGAATTAAAAAGGATGTACATTATAAGGACATCAAAGGGAAAATAGTTCTGGCAGGCACCAATACCCCTATTATATTGAGTTCGTTGGTAAAAAATCTCTCCGTCGCTGATACAGCGGCCATCAACAATCAAATCACATTGCTTGATGAAGTGGTCAGTGACAACCAATTTATTGCCAAACGTATCAGTGATATTTTGAAAACGACCAATGGCGGATTTGCAAATTATACGCCTGCAGGAACTGTCATTGATCTGCCTTCCCTGCCTTTAGGATTTGACATTTTGGTTCAATCGGTAAACAACTTAATTGCTGCTGCTGAAGCCAATCCATCAACGGCTAATGTGGATGCCGCTGCTGCAGAGGTTGTAAAAATGACTAACCAGATATACAACCTCCTCCTCCTGCTTGATGATTTTGGTCTTAAAGATCTGTTATTCATGCTCAACCAGAAAATGGTTGATAACGTATTGATGTCCATCGGGTTTACAACTCCATTTCCCGCATTTCCGGCCAATGCAGTTGGGGATTTTCTGGCGAAAATGACGGAGGTTGTTCAATGGGATGCTACTTTCTCCAATGTAAACCCCGCTAAAGCTATAGCCGATACACCCGCTGCTCCGGCACAGAATGCACTCCCGATCTTAGGTATGATATTTTCCATCTTCAACTTGCCTGCGCCGACAATGGTCAGTGTAAATGTAGCATTGCTTGCGATACCAGCCCCTGCCGCATTACCTGCAACTGATCTCATCGTCAACCAAAAAGCAGCCATTCCAAAACTGCAGGTCTTGTTCAATTACTTCTATAATATCATAGCCAGTATTGAAACATTTGGCAAAGCACTTGAAAAAGCGGCAGAAGAAGAATTGAAGAGAATCTGGCCGATATTTAAGAACATAGTCTATGGTGTCAATAACAACCTGACCATCCTTCCTCCTTCCGGTGCTATGGCCGGTATCTATGCACGTGTAGATAATGAACGTGGTGTGTGGAAAGCCCCGGCCAATGTGAGTATCATCTATGCGAAAGGCACCCTGGTCAACATCACAGACAAAATCCAGGAAGGGCTCAATATCGATGTGGATGCAGGAAAATCTGTCAATGCCATACGGTCCTTCAGCGGCAAGGGCGTATTGGTCTGGGGCGCACGGACCCTGGCAGGCAATGATAACGAATGGCGCTATGTCCCAGTCCGCCGGTTCTTTAACATGGTGGAAGAGTCAGTTAAGAAATCAACCTTCTGGGCGGTCTTTGAACCCAATGATGCTAACACGTGGGTCAAGGTAAAAAGTATGATCGAAAATTATCTAACCCTGCTCTGGAGACAAGGTGCACTGGCCGGGTCAAAACCGGAGGAAGCTTTCTTTGTGGAAATCGGACTGAATAAGACCATGACGTTCGTGGATATTCTCGAAGGCAGGATGATCGTCAAAATCGGTATGGCAGCGGTTCGGCCGGCTGAATTTATCATCCTTGAATTTTCACACAAAGTACAGACATCATGATAGCTACATGTGGTAGTCTGCATCTGAAATTATTCTACAACCATAACTCAAATCAACATGCCAAATACCTATCCATTACCTGCATTTCATTTTATTGTCGACTGGGGTGGATCCAATGTCGGATTTACAGAAGTCACCGGATTGACCTACGAAGTGCAAGCCATTGAATACCGGAATGGTGCCAGTCCCGAGTTTCATGTTACCAAAATGCCGGGGATACAGAAGTTTAACAACATCACCCTTAAACGTGGACTCTTCGGTGGAGACAACGAATTTTTTGACTGGCTCAATACCGTCAAAATGAACACCATCGAACGCCGGGATATCACGATCAAACTCCTCAATGAGGAACATGCACCTGTGATCATCTGGAAAGTCAAACAGGCTTTTCCGGTAAAGCTCGAAGGTCCCGGCATGAAAGCCAGCGGAAATGAGGTGGCCATTGAATCCATCGAACTGGCACACGAAGGCTTTACGATAGAAGCTGCCTGATCATGGAAGAATCCAAATTTGATTATCCACCGGTCAGTTTTCATTTCCGGGTGGAATTCAAATTTAGCGATCAGCGTGCCAAATCCGAAATCCACTTTCAGGAAGTTTCCGGACTGAATAAGGAAATGACCACAGAGGATTTTGTGGAAGGCGGTGAAAACCGATTTGTGTACAGGTTTCCCAAAGGCACAAAGTATCCCAATCTGGTTTTAAAACGCGGCATGAAACCCGACAGCAAAATCATCGATTGGGTACGCAATGCTTTAGATCATTTTGACTTTTTACCAGTCGATGTCACGGTCACCTTACTGAATCCGGATCACAATCCCCTGGTCACCTGGGAATTTATCAAATGCTGGCCGCTCAAATGGTCCACCTCGGATATGAAAGGCCAGGAAAATGCCATTGCGATAGAGACGCTTGAACTAAACTATAATTATTACACACAAAAAACAGTGTAGCCATGCCTGTTGAAATACGTGAACTCATCATCAGGGCCAGTATAGGCAATCCGAATCAAGGTGGAAGCAATAATTCCAACGCCAATGACCAGGAAGCCTCGCCAAAGGAAGAAATCATCAACGAATGTGTCAGCCAGGTCATGGAGGTCATCAGGAGTAAAAACGAACGCTGATGTCTGAACAAGCTAAATCGGGTACGCTCGTCAAACTATACATCGAAGCCTATGACGATGAAAAGTTTACACAGAAAAAGGATACCTCCTTTACGGCCATGTTCAATCCCAACAAGTATAACCTCAAGTACGAGATTGAATATGATAAAAAAGGAGCTACCGGCACTTCGCCTCCCGCACCGAAGTTTTCCAACATGAAGCAGCAAGAGCTCAGCCTGGAATTTTTTCTGGATAGTACAGGGGTCGAAAATGCAGATGGTGTATATGTAGATCAGAAAGTGGAAGATTTCCTTGAGCTGGCCTACTCCTATGACGGCAGCAAGCATAAAAACAATTACCTGAGAGTCGTCTGGAGTTACCTCGTGTTTGATTGCGTATTGAAAGATGCAGATATCTCTTTTACCTTGTTCCGGAGTGATGGGCGGCCCTTGCGCGCAAAAATCAATGCTAAATTTCTTGGGTTTGTCAATGATGAAAAAAGAGTACTTGCTGACAAAGCACAGTCTCCCGATATCACGCATCATCGCATCGTCCAGGACAAGGAACGATTGCCCTATCTGGCATCCCGTATTTATGAAAGCAACCAATACTATCTCGAAGTAGCCAGACACAACAAACTGGTCAATTTCAGAAAACTGCGAACAGGTGATCCGATCTATTTTCCGCCGATAACTTCCGGATAGCCATGGCAGCGAATGACCAGAATACAAGTGCCGCTAATGCTTCTCCTTCATTCGAAGTGAAAGTAAATGGCACTGTCATTCCTATGGAATACAATCTCGTATCCCTGGTGACCTATAATGCGGTCAACAGGCTTGCTCATGCCAGGATTGTTTTCCTGGATGGTGAAGCATCTAAGGCAGATTTTCCTTTGAGCAATAAGCCAGATTTTCTACCCGGTACACCATTGGAAATATCACTGGGGTTTAATGGCACTAACGATCTCATTTTTTCGGGAATCATCATACGGCACTCGGTCAAACTCAAGGACAATAAATCGACTTTCCTGATCATCGACTGTCGCCACAAAGCTGTCAAGGCCACAAAAATCAGGAAGAATAAAATCTTCACAGCCCAGAAAGACAGTGATATTTTTTCAGCTGTCTTCCAACCCTATAACCTCACACTGGATTCCACAGACACCTCGCTGGAGCATAAAGAAATGGTTCAGTTTAACAGCAGTGACTGGGATTTTATCGTGAGCAGGGCGGAAGCAAATGGTATGCTGATCATCACCGAGAATGAAAAATTGGTCTTCGTCAAGCCTGACCTGGCAGCAGAACCTGCACTCCAACTCAAATTCGGAACCAACCTGTTGGAGCTTGATGCCGAGATGGATGCGCGCTACCAGTTTGAAACCGTAAAAGCATTTGGTTGGGATCCTGCAACCCAGGAAGTCATTGAAGCGGAAGGAAGTATACCTCAGGGATTACAACAACAGGGGAATGTGAGCACCTCATCATTATCCACGCTGACGGGCGATGCGGAGGTTAATCATAAAGTATCCGGACCTATCAATGAAACAGAACTGAGAGCCTGGGCTGATGGACAGCAAATGAAATATATGCTTTCTAAAATCAGGGGGAGGGCAAAATGCAGTGGATCTGCTAAACTCAAGCCGGGAGGTATGATCAACCTCCAGGGCGCTGGAGACCGCTTCAACGGCAAAGTATTCATCTCGGGTGTACGTCATGAATTTAATCAGGGCAATTGGCTGACAGATGTAGAATTTGGTCTCAGCCCATCATCCTTTATACGTGAGTTTGATGTGAATTCATTGCCTGCAGGTGGGATGCTTCCGGCCGTCAATGGATTACAGACCGGGGTTGTCACCCAGCTGGAGTCTGATCCGCTTGGAGAAGAAAGGGTGCTGGTCAAAATGCCTTTGGCTGATGCAGATGCAGAAGGCATATGGGCACGACAAGCTTTACTCGATGCAGGTGATAGCAGGGGCAGTTTCTTCAGGCCTGAGGTCGGCGATGAAGTGGTCCTTGGTTTTATCAACGATGATCCACGACATGCGGTGATTTTGGGCATGTTGAATAGTTCTGCAAAACCGGCAGTCCTCCAACCCAAGGATACAAATCATGAAAAAGGTTTTGTCACCCGGGAGAAAATGAAAATCTGGTTTAACGATGAGAAGAAGATCATTGAAATCGCAACACCGTCAGGGAATACGATCTCTCTGGATGAAGATCAAAAAGCAATTGCCATCAAAGATCAAAATGGAAACGAAATCACCATGAATGAGGATGGCATCACGATCAAGAGTATAAAAGACTTTACGCTGGAGGCTGCCACAGGAAAGATCGGGATCAGTGGAAAAGAAGTAGAAGCCAGTGGCAGTACGACCGCAAAAATCAAAGGGAATAGTTCAGCAGAAATATCGTCTAGCGGATCCACTACCGTCAAAGGATCTGCGGTCATGATCAATTAATAAAACACTACCATATGCCTCCAGCTGCAAGAGTAACAGATCCCACCAGCCACGGTGGAACCATCGTAGGTCCGGGAGTAGCCACCGTCCTGATCGGAGGGATGCCTGCTGCTGTAGTGGGGGATATGCATGTATGTCCCATCCCACCGCCTGGCCATTTACCCACCTCAAGTCCTTTCCCAATGGGGAGTACCAAAGTTCTTATTGGTGGTAAACCCGCGCTTCGCGTAGGCGATACATGCATATGCGGGGCTACAGCGGTGGTCGGTTGCCCAACTGTAAACATCAATTGAAAAATCGATAGTCATGAGTGAAAATCTGCATTTCATCGGTACAGGTTGGAGTTTCCCTCCGGCATTTGATAAGGTTTCCGGCAATACAGAAATGACTTCCGGACTGGAGGATATCCTGGGTAGCCTGCATATCCTCTTTTCGACAACACTTGGTGAGCGGATCATGCGGCCTGAATATGGCTGCAATATCAATGTGTATGTATTTGATCCGATGAATACTGCGATGGAGACTTATATTAAAAAACTGGTCGAAGATGCCATCATCTATTTTGAATCCAGGATCACTTTGGAAAAAGTAACTGTGGAGCTAATGGATACGGAAGGCATCATGTGGATCAAGATAGATTTTCGCATTGATGCGACAAACTCACGTGCCAATTTTGTCTATCCATACTATATCAAGGAAGGAACCAACCTATGAGTGACAACTGCTTTAAAAAGAATGACCTTTTGATTCCTGGTACTCGCCACGATGAGCGGTTGCTGAATGCCCTTAAACCAACTTATGTCCTTCCCGATGAACGATCGATCGCTGACCTCCTCGTCTTCATTTCAAAATTTGCAGGTCTGCTCAACTTCTACTCTATTCAGAGTCCTGACCAAAAAGACTACCTGATCGATGGAGATTGGAGCCCATTGATTTCTTCCGATGATGCCTTTACGTATGCGGGCATTTCCATTACCCCCTACACCCTGCCCAATGTCACTTTTTACAAAAAAATAAATCTCTACGAAACCAGCAGCACCACCCTCAAGCGGCATGAAGCGTATCGTGTCTTGTGGGATATTCTCTTTTCAGTTTACCATGATATCAATGCCTTTTACACCGCGCTACCGGTGTATATGGCTTTGCGGGCTGAGATTGCTACTGAAATCAGCAATGGGTTAGCCCACGATTTTGGCTTAGTGGCGGGCTCATATCTCAACGATAATACAGCGATACCTATACTTAATCTGCAGGTAAGTTCGAGTTCGGCAGATGACGAATACAAATTCGGATATGCAGATGACATCATCCATGGTGTATTCGATTTGATATGGGTGGATGAGGGCCTGGCTCCGGGGGTTACCTCATGGCCGGACTATCTGGGTGTACTGAACCTTAGCCCTGGTCTTGCATCTGATTTTTTCAATGTACCTGCCCTTTTGGATCAACTGGATCGTATTGATTACTCTACACTTCAGTTGAAACAAATTTTCAGGCGTGCTTTTGAAGCATATACCCGGATCATCACCAAGGCGAATGAATATCTGCAAAACAGTTTAAACCACAATTCAGCTCACTATGCCCATCATGGCCTGATGCTAGCTTTTTTGAAACTGTTTGGCGTGCTCACTAAAGACATGAATGCGTTCACACGTAAACATCTTGAATATTATTACAGCAGGGTATTACGCATTTATCCTGCACCTGCTGTTGCGGATGCCGCTCATATTGTATTTGATCCCGCGAAAAACTCAGACAGTCATCTTCTCCCCAAAGCAACCATACTCAACGGCGGCAAGGATGGCATGGGTAAACTTTTATTGTACCGGACTGATGAAGACATAACCATTAGTCAGGCCAGTATTTCCTCCCTCAAAACTATTTTTCTAAAGCCGCAAGATACTCTGGGATCTGTTGCCAAAGTATATGCCTCCGTTAAGGGAGATTCTGCAGATGGGAAAGGAGGAGCATTTACTTCAGATGATATTTCATGGGACGGCTTCGGGGATATCCGGATTGATCCTGTCAGTAATGAAGAAATCAATTTGGCCGCACTGGGTTTTTATATTGCATGTCCAGAACTCCATTTAACGGAAGGCCGGCGAACGGTTTCATTTGAATTTACAACAGACATCGAGGGCATGGCCAAAGCCGGAAGCCTGACGGCAACTGACCTGAAAAAAATCTTTTCCATTTCATTTTCCGGTGAGAAACAATGGGAAACCATGATCATCGATGATGGTGTGATCACTGATTTCAACAGTAAGCTGCAGTATCACATACCGACTGCTTCGACGTTCAAAATCAAAATGATACTACTCCCGCATTTTAATCCCATACTCGGCTATGATCCAAAAGTTTGCGATGGAAACCTCAACACAAAATACCCGGTGGTCAGGTTTTCGCTGGTGCAAAATGCAGCGATCTCCAATGCATTTGAAAAACTCAAAGGAATAAACATCACCCGGATCAAGGTCCGCACCAATGTGACCGGTATCACCGGCCTTTCCTTGCAAAATGAATTAGGTGAATTGGATCCTACCAAACCTGTTCTTCCGCTTGGGCCTTCTCCTAAAAAGGGATCTTCCTTTTTTATCGGGCACCCTGAACTACAACACAAGCAAATCACCTATCAAAAGGTTTCGCTAAGCTGGCTTGAATTCAACTCCGACCTTAGAAACCATTATGCTTATGAATCCAAAAATAATACTGAGTATTATGTCAATGTTGCCAGCAATTCAGCCTTTCAGACGTCAGTCAGCCTGATCAGAAATAAAAAATGGGAGTTGCTGAATAGTTCTTCCTCCATTCTGTCCGGAAGCACCACGGCACTTTCCAATACCATCACTGCCTTACCAAAAGCCCAAAACCCTCCAGAAACCTATGATGCAGAAACTATAACTTTTACACCACAGACCCAAAACGGTTTTATTCGGCTGGTGTTAAACAATCCTTCGGCTGCCTTCGGACATAGTATCTGGCCAGCGGTGTTTGCACAACAAACGGTTGCCTACTCCAATGACTCGTCAGAAAATTCGATTCCAAACCCTCCTTACACACCAACACTTGAAAGTGTGCGGCTTCAATACAAATCTATCTGTGAAATCAATCTGACGGCAGGTAATGACATAAGCCATGGTCAGTTTTTCCATCTCATGCCTTTTGGCACTGCTGAACATAAATCAATGCCATCGCTGATTCCCGGTTTCGAATTAGAAAAAAAAGAAACAGACGGAAGTTTCTCTAACCTACTACTCGAGTCAGCCGTCTACGTTGGTATAAGCCATGCGATTGCTCACCAACAAATATCAATCCTGATCCAAGTCAACGAAGGCACTGAAGATATCTCGATCAATCCTCCGATTATCATCTGGAATTATCTCTCAACCTCAGGTTGGAAACATTTTGATACGTTGTTTCTTGCGGATTCAACTGAAAACCTGGTCAAGTCCGGTATCGTAAAATTTCAGGTACCCCAGGACATTGAACAGGCGTCAACAATACTTCCAACACGGCACTTGTGGATCATGGCTGCAATCGAACCTGATTTCAGTCAATATCCGAAGATCAGTTCGAATGGCCTACCCAGGATTCTCACCTTGCACAGCAATGCCGTCAAAGCCACCTTTAGTGATCAGGGTAATGATCCCTTACACTTCACGGAAGCACTGCCTGCAGGAACGATCTCAAAATTATTTGATCCGAACGCTGCGATTAAAAAAGTCAATCAACCTTATGCATCATTCGGGGGTAAACCAATTGAAGCAGGAGACTTCTTCTATACCCGTGTCAGTGAGCGCCTCCGGCACAAAAACCGTGCAATCACTATCTGGGATTATGAACGCTTGGTCCTCCATGAATTTCCGGATGTATATATGGTCAAGTGTCTCAATCACACGGGCTATGTCACCGATTGCGCCACCAGTACCTACGCTTACAAAGAAAATATTCCCGGACAAGTGATGCTGGTCCCGGTACCCTTTGTAACGAATCTCCAGGCCGGAAATATTTACACCCCCACCTTTAGTACAGCTCGCCTGGTGGATATCATGAACTTTATACATGGATCGGATGAGTCACTCGTATGCAGTCCGTACCGTAAAGCACTGCATTGTCAACTCGCTGCGCTGGTGGTCGAAAATCCGGAATATGAAACCATCAAAGTATCGTGTAAGGTTAAGATAAAATCCTGCTTTGATACCTATTATTATGAAAGTAAACTGGTAGACGACCTCAATATTTTTCTATCCCCCTGGATCACCGGAGATGCCGGTAAAATAGAATTTGGAGGAAAACTACATGCATCCCAGGTGGTCTACTATATAGAACAGCTTTCCTATATCGATTATCTCGAAAGCCTTACCCTTGAGCATAAAAAAGGAGATATAGTCCTCAACACCCTGGAACCCCTATATGCTGTAGCCACTACATCCAGATCTGTATTGACCTCCTATGGTACACACACCATCCAAAAAGCATAAGGCATGGCAGAACTCTCAACCATAGTGAAAAATAAACCCAGACCATTGTCGCAGGACTATGACCGCTTGCGTGTGCTGGGATTAAAATACATTGAACAGTTTTCGAAAGACATCTGGACAGACTACAATGTTCATGATCCAGGGATTACCACACTTGAAGTACTCAATTATGTACTGACAGATCTTGCGTACCGTACGGCTATGCCGGTAGAAGATATCCTGGCAAGAAAGGGCTCAGATCTGACTAAAGATTTTTTTACAGCCAGAGAAATATTGCCAGTCAATCCGGTAACCTTCGATGACCTGCGCAAAAAAATAATAGATATAGCGGGTGTAGAAAATGCCTGGGTGCTGCCATATATGGATGATGATTGCGCTGATCCGATCCATTATCCAGCGTATTTTATCAAATGCAATTCTACCCCAAAAAGTATTGATCTGCATGCAGAGCCACAAGATGGCTACGAAGCGAGAAATATAAATGGTTTATACTATTTCAACCTATTACTTGAAGAAGATGCAGTCCTCGGTGATCTGAATATCCTGAGTGTAGATTGGGAAATGCGAGACAACGTTTCCGGCAAACGCAAAGCACTGGTCAGGTTTACATTCCCCTTGCTCATGGAAAAAACATATCCAGGCAAAGCAGGTGTTACAACCGATATCGAACAACTAGCCAATAGTACGATTGCCGGATATACCATATCCAATTTTGATACAGCCAACAATACGTTTGAACTGCTCATCAATCCAGGGCCTCAGCAAATCTCCATCCTCGAGGTTGCCTTTCATCTTCAGATCGTCCACACCGGTGATTCACTGGCAACTTTAAAAAACGATCTGGAGCTTGAGTTGCTGGCCGGAAACACTGTACTCTTTTCGATCCTCCCAGACAAGGTGAAAAAAATATCCGGGATCATTGATGAGGTCTATTGTATGTATCAACGTGTCCGGAACCTGTGTGAAGATGTCATCCGCATTGGTGTGGTGCCGTCACAGGAAATTGCGGTTTGCGCAGATATCGAAACCGATGCCGGTGTCGATCTCGAAGAAATCCTTGGCTACATCTATTTTGCTGTCGACACGTTCTTTTCTCCACCGGTTCGGTTCTATCTCCTGAAAGAAATGCTTAATGCCGGATATTCTACAGCGGAAATCTTTGAAGGGCCGCTGTTGAAACACGGATTTCTGCGTGATGAAGATCTACGCCAAAAATCACTGTTTGATGAAGTCCATGTCTCCGACCTCTATCATTTGATCATGCAGATACCCGGCGTCAGGACTATCCAATACCTCCAGGTCACCAACTATCATCACGGCATTCCGCAGACCGCGGGTGAATTCTGGAAGCTGATCCTCGGAGGTTTTTTTCATCTTAATCTGGATCGGTTACGTTCAAAAATCAAGTTTTATAAAGGAATCGCACCGGCCGGTACAGACAAGCAAGTGGCGGATAGGATCTATCATGATCTCAAGGCAACATTGTCCAAACCACGCCTTGACCCTGACCTCAAGACTCTAAATGATTTGCTTCCCCCATCTGGCACTCATTACAATCTGGAAGAATATTATTCCCTCCAGAATGAATTCCCCTTTACGTATGGGGTAAACCGGGATGGAATACCCTCAGGTGCTGACATCATCCGTAAAACCAAAATCAAACAACTTAAAGGCTATCTGCTTTTCTTTGATCAGCTCCTGGCCAATTATTTGTCACAACTCGCACAGTTGAAGAATCTGTATGCCAGAGATACCATCAGCCATCAAACGTATTTCACGCAGCCGGTATATGATGTGCCCATCCCCGATGCTACGGAGACAGCACAATTGTATTCGATCAATCCGCCACCAGCGCCCGTCATGCCTGATCCGGAGACACTTAATTTTTATGATACAGCTCCTTTGCTCAAAGATTTTGCTACACAAACCCTGGTGGATAGCGTGGATATCGATGACAGGGCAGCCTATGAGAATGTATGGAAAGTATTTGCCAATCAAAAAAATAATGCATACCGTGACACGCTTGCCGAGCTAGCTGAACCAGCTGATGATAAACTGGATCGAAGAAATCGTTTCCTGGATCATTTACTCGCGCGATTTGCCGAAAGCTTTTCATCATATGCAGCCATGATGTATAAACTGACTGGCAATATCATGGAAAGCAGCAATCAAAAAACAGCTGAAGCCATTGTGGACAGCAAATCCGATTTTTTACAGGATTATCATATCCTGAGTTATAATCGTGGAAAAGGACAATTTTACAAATGCTGTCCTGCTGGAAACTGCAACATTCCACCTGTTTTACCCAATCCACTATCTATCGATGACGTGCTTCAGTATGATACGCATGCCATCCCACTGCCCTCCAATGGTACAGGACTTCATAAACGGGCTTCAAGGTTGCTGGGTATGCGCATCGATGACAACAGTGATATGGTCACAGGAAAGTTTACAGTGATTCCATCCGGCCTCAAATTCAAATTTCAAATCTCGTATGATAGTCCTCATGTCCTGACCGCTGTAGATGAATATGATACGGTGGAAGCGGCATTCGCAGCGATGGAAAAAATCGTAACCTTTCTGATGGATGAGGACGATCCGGATACAGACAACATCTATTTTGAAGCAAAAGCTGCTCCCGGCGGATTCAGGATAGAAGTCAAAGAAACCCCGACAGCCCTCACCTTATATGCGGTGTCCTCGCCTGTTTATGTAACGCTCCAGGAGGCACAAGAAAAAATTGCATCCCTCCGCGAGGTTTTATTGGATGAAGGGATGCACATCATTGAGCACCTCCTGCTACGGCCACTGCCTGCCAGCCTGAACATCACTGCTAATGATCTGACCAATGGCTTTTTCCCATTATGCGCAGCGTTAAATCCAGATTGTGATTGCCCCGTCACAGATTATTACTCCTTTCGCATCAGTGTCGTGCTGCCGTATTGGACACCACGATTCCGCAATATGGATTTCCGCGCTTTTACAGAAGATACCATCCATCGCGAAACCCCTGCACATATCCTCCCTAAATTTTGTTGGATCAGCATGTATGATATGCACCAGCTGGAAACAGTCTACACAGATTGGTTTACTGAAAATAAAAAATACAAGCCGGCGATGAATGTCCTCAGTCCGAAACTTGTCGAACTCATCAAAACCCTCAATACCATCACCAATGTCTATCCGGAAGGTCACCTCCATGATTGTGAAAACCCGTCTACCGATAATCCTGTGATACTCGATCAAACCATACTTGGAACCTTTTAACTGAAGCGTTATGGCACTCAAATTAATGGACCCGATCAATCAGATGCCCTTCTTCCAGGGCAATCAGGTCTTAACGTATAACCATCTCAATGATCTGGCAGCCTATCTCTACCAGCAGGAGCGGTATACCCGCAACAAACTGATCGGGACCGGGATCGTCTGCGCGCTGACGTTCAACTGGAAAACGCTCCTCGATGGCAATGCCGAAGTCCTGATCGATGATGGCTGCGCTGTCACTTCAGCCGGATACCTGATCGTTTTCAAACAACCCCATGATGAGAACGGTGCCCTTATCCCATATACGCACCGGAGAAATTTTACGAGATTAAAAGATTTCGAGCCTTTCAAAACCGTGATTGGAAATGGCAATCCAACCATTTATGAGTTGATCACCGAAGATGAATTTGATGCAGAAACAGAAGTACCCAAAAGCATCCTCAACAATGCCAATAAAACAAACAGGGTCCTAATCCTGCTCTATGATATCGAAGCATTGAATATCGCCAAATGCCTCGACGAAAGTTGTGACGACAAAGGGAAACTGTATCAATACACCCCCCGCCCCCTTTTAGTCCCGCTTAATATCATAGATGCAATCATCAATGCCCCGAACACCGAAACCTTTTTTACCGAACCCGGTCGTAGCTGGAAGGGGAAAGAAGAACTTCGGTTTACACTCGATCAGTTGTGGGTTAAAAACCTGTTTAAAAATAACAACCTCCAAAACGTCAACACCCCCGCAGATCTGGTCACGCTCTTTAAAGCACCATGTCTGGATGCTGAACTGAATTTCATCCGCGACCGGATCAATGCACTCATCGATACCTATCCATGGATATTCAATACCCTGTATGACTGTCTGAAATCCGAAGTGCCTGCCCTTACCGCACAAAAAGCCGGCGAATATTTCAAGACTAAAGCACAGACGTACAGAAATACCGCAGCCAATAATAATTATATCCAATATCTCTATGATTTCCTTCGCGATTGTGTGGATGCCTACAATGAATTATTGACCAGTGTAGCTGACCTGGTGGGGGAATGCGGGGGCAATGAGTTTATCCATCCATTTCATGTGATGCTTGGCTACCCGGTAACCAAAGATCATCTGGCATGTTATCAGGAAGAAAAATATGCGGAACATAATTTTAAATACCGGCATGAATTCATCCCTTCACCGGTTATGAATGGACAATTTATGCTCTACGAACGTGTTCAGAGTTTGTTTAAACGACTCATCCGGATCATTGACAATTTCCAGGTGAATTTTGCAGATACCCCGATCAGGATCTCCCCTAGCCGGGACTATGAGACCCTTCTTGCAGAGCGGGCTATCCCATACTTCTACAAGCAATCGTCGATCGACAAAATCAAACAAGTGTGGAATTATGACCTCACAAACAAAAATAAAATCAGCCGCATCAAAGGGTATCAGCTTCCATTCACGCAGGATCAGCTACTGGACGAAGATACCCGGCGAAATGATTTTTACAGGATTGAAGGTCATATCGGTAGCCCGGTAACCTCAGTCCAAACAACTATTGATACACTACGCAAGACGTACAATCTTCCTTTCACCGTCGCTGTTGTTTCGATTCAATCCACTTCCAAAAACAAAAGTTGTTCCTTCCCTGACTTGCAGGAAGAATACAATTATTATAGGGATCGGGTCCTGGGATATCTCAGGGAGATTGAGCGCTGGCTGGATTACTTGGAAGACATGATGATGAATAATGCGCAGTTGAAACCCTTTTACGAAAAAGTGCTGTCTTCCATAAAATTGATGCACGAAATATTGCTCAACATACGGTGTCTTGAAAAATTTGTCTACGCTGAGTATAAAAAGGCTTATGTGCAACTCTGGGAGGCGGTTTACGATCTTTATACTGAATCCATGATCAATGACATCTCGAATGCTAATCAGGCCTTAAACTCTTCACTGAATATATTCAACATCTTCTTCTTCCGGCCGATCTACAGGATCTGGTATATGTATCAATACCGGTTGATCATCCTGTCTCAAAGTGAAGTGATCAGCTTGAAATCCCTGGCTTCAAATACAACGGGGTTGGAGCATCTCGCAGGTGTACGCCGGGGAGAAACCTTCCTGTTGGTCAGTGATACTGCACAGAATAACCTGGTCGTGGCTGATTTTAATCTACCTGATTTGCTTCGATGTGCATGCGACTGTCTTGCAGCTCCATGTGATGACAAAAAGAGAGCTATTGTCTCTCCGCTTCAAAAGCCCATTGTCATGGTCGTAGACGTCACCGCTACGGTAGAAAACAGTATACAGAAATCAAAAGCGCATTTTGATCCTGCAACAGGGGAATATTTTCTTGACCTGGATGAAATGGGATTTTATAAAGCCGATTCCGAAATCAAAGCCGAAGTGAAAATCATGACTGAAGATGGTAATCCATTTCATGCATTGGTAGGCCTCTGGTACGATCAGCGTTTAAGCCTTCGGCTTAGAAAAACGGATAACGAAAAACTGAATGGCTATTTTATATTGAAATACCAACTGGCAGGTGATTTTGAAGAAGTAACTGTGGAAGGATTTATTCACTTGTTTATCATCGGCAAAACCTCCAAGCCTTCGACCGGAAAAGTAGATGTCACTATGGGTAGCAAAGTCCAGCGCCTCTACCTCTATGATAAAGCGCTCATGAAAAAAACGAAGCCTGAAATGAAAATTGATGCGGTCACCAAAAACCGTACGATTGGTGGTGAACGTGTAAAAGTGTATACTTCTACAAAAGGAAATGAAATGGCCGTCTACTATGACGCTGCAGGTGCGCCGTATTTAAAAATGATCAATATCGTCACACCCGGCGTAGAAGAACTTCCCTTGATCCTTACCTCTTCAGGAAGCGCATCCAGGAGTTCAGTGGCCATCAATGTCATTGACAAAAATGATAAAATGGCCCAACCCACCATCCGCGGCACCATCAAATCAGGAGATGGAGTGCCCCTCGCGGATGTCAAAGTGAGAAGTTCTTCCGACAAAGAAGCGGTGACCAATGAGAAGGGAGAATACATTATCACCGGCGTTAAGTCAGGCGAAATCATCACCATTGAAAAACAAGGGTATAAGACTGTCAGCGTCCAGGCCAATAGTGCCCTGGTACCGGATATGTCCCTGGCCGTTGAGCCACTCCTCAATATCAAAGCACTTGAAGGCATTCCTGTACCGGACCATCTTAAAAACCTGACAGAAGGCCTCAGCTTTTCAGCACTTAGAAACCTCATTAAGTAATGATCCTGTATCACCCCCATATTATCCAATCCATGCGGTTTGAGACACATGTGTCGGACGAATATGTCGCCAATTCATTTGCTGACAAACTCCAGGCCCTGGACTGTGAATCTATGTTGGACAAAGTGCTACACAAGTATGATCAGATCACAGGCAGGATAAGAATAGAATCCCTTGAACTAGATATCGGTAACGTTGATCTTGATGACCTTGAACTCATCCAAGAGAAAATACGTATGCAATTTGAAGAACTGCTCAACACCAGGATTGGTCAACATGTATTTCCCAATTCGCAGCCATCTGATGGCAGAATACATCATGATATAGAAGCTGATGAATTGGAACACCTCATCACAATGTTGCTTCATTACCTGATGACAGGTTCCATCCCATGGAACATCAGTAACTCGCCCGATATGGAAAGCCTGCTGATAGAAATCATTGGAAAAGATAGTTTACAACTTAAATCGAGGTTGCTTCCCGGCCTTCGCAATGAATATGCGGCCAAGCGGCTCGCTACCAATTTCAGGCTCACCACGATCGAGCTGCTCGTGAAAAAAATATGTCACTGGGAAGAGTTCACTTCCGTACAGCAATTGATGGATGTACTTCAAGATGAAATACCACTCTCCGAATGGCCCCGGGAAGAAAAAGAAATCGCTGGCTTCTATATTCATGCTCTTCATGAAGCCTACACAAACCAGGCGCAGTTCTTAGTTGTACTCGTGCGCTGCCTACGCCTCGTGCTCCACAAATTTTCGATCCCTTCATTACAAAAAATGCTGAGCAGAATACGGCATATTATCGATTCCGCTGACACCAATTCATCCTTGCCGGCCTATTCCGCTTTCTACAACCATATCCGGGAGGCCATTGAAACAAAAGTGCAATCACAAATTACTCCTTCGATTCACAAGACTCCTGCTGCCATCTTACCATTACAACCTAATGTTCCCTTGACCATTGTTATTGAAGAGGTTCAGGAACCAGAAACTGAGACATCCCCAGGATATTATATCGACAATGCAGGGCTGGTGATCTTAAACGCCGCCCTCCTACAGAAAAGTTTTGATGCGTTAAACTGGGTGAAGGAAAAAAAGATCACCGGTGACTTGTCCCGCCATAAGATGATCCTGTGGATGGATTACCTGGTATGGGGCGAAAAAAAACCACAGGAATATGGCATGGTCCTCAACAAAGTACTGGCCGGATCTCATCCAACTGAAATATGTGATATCACTATACCCCTGACTGAAGATGAAAAGGAAAAAGCCAGGGACGTTTTAACTACGGTCATCAACCATTGGTCTATTCTGAAAAATACAGGCATTGAAAGCCTTCGCACTACTTTTCTCCAACGCCGAGGCAGACTGATGGAATCGGATGGCGGATGGCAGTTGCATGTAGCTTCCAGTGGCTTTGATATGCTCATCGACAGTCTGCCGTGGAGTTATAGCATCATCAAATTTCCCTGGATGAATCAACCTCTGTTTACACAATGGCAAACAAAAGTCTGACGAATAACGCAAAGCACCTGGAGAAGGACCTGGAATGGCTGGTTTCGATCATCGAAAACCGGCTGAAATCCTTTTCCGGAAATAAACCGCTGGGCTCCCTCAGGTTAAAGCCTCCGACTGCAGAAGGTCCTGCTTCGATCTACCTACAGTTTATCGAGTCTTTTGAAATGAACCAGGAGGAACGACTCATCTTATTACTGGCTCTGCTTCCTTACGTATCTCCTTATCTCCTGGAAAAGGCTATAACCAATGCTGGCTTGGAGAGCAGGCAGATTCCGGATCTTGGTGGAATCAAAGGATCTATGCATGGTGGATTTATACCAACAGGTGAAACAGCCATATTTTTGATCGCGGGACATGATCTGCAGAAACGATTTGAATGTATGCTCTACTTCTCTCCGCGGCACAAATTCTATCAAAAGAATATCCTTAAATTAGAAGAAACCCTTTCCTACGAACCTGAAACCAGTGGCGTCCTCACGATTTCGAAAGATGTCTTGTTTATGCTCACGAATGCTACCTCTTATCAGCCGTTGTTCAATTCCAATTTCCCGGCCAAACTATTGACCACGCGCTATGACCGTGATGCATTGGTCGTTGCGAAGGAGACGGACGCCCACCTGGATGAGATCAGCATCTGGTTGAAGTACAAAGACAAGCTCATGAAAGAATGGGGTTTTGAAAACAAAATTCAAAATGGTTACAAATGCCTGTTTTTTGGTCCGCCGGGAACCGGGAAGTCGCTCGCTACTGCCATCATCGGCAAACAACATGACATGCCGGTATACAGAATTGACTTGTCGATGGTGATCTCCAAATTTATAGGCGAGACGGAGAAAAACTTATCCAAAATATTTGATGCGGCCAATCACAAAAACTGGATCCTATTCTTTGATGAGGCGGATGCCCTATTTGGAAAACGATCCAATATCCAGAATTCGAATGACCGATTTGCCAACCAGGAGGTCTCCTACCTGCTGATGCGCATGGAGGAATATGAAGGACTGGCCATTCTCGCCACCAACTTCAGGAGCAATATCGATAAAGCATTTCTTCGCCGCTTTCAGAGTATTATTCATTTCGCGGCTCCGGATAAGACACAGCGTCTCAGACTTTGGAAACAGAGTTTTTCAGAATGTACGAAACTATCCGGAGATGTCGATATGTCTGCCCTGGCAGACCATTTTTCCCTGACGGGAGCAGGCATCATGAATGTCGTCCAATATGCTTCGCTGATGGCCTTACGAAAGGGAAACAATATCATCACCAAAGAGAACCTCATGACCGGAATTAAAAAAGAGTTAACCAAGGAATCTACTTTTTCAGGAGAAGGAATTCAATCATAGCAGCAAAAAATAAATCATCATGGGCTTTATCGGTAAAACCAATTCCTCGCTCGCCAACAAATCCACTCCATTCAGCATGGCGGATTCCCTGCCGGTGCAAACCAAACTGACGGTAAGTAAAGCCAGTGATCCCGCGGAAAAGGAAGCGGATACGATGGCACGAAAAGTGGCAGATGAGCAAAAAGATAAAAAGGCCAATACCAAAAAAGATGACAACAAAAAAGAACCAGCTGTCATGCCTGCCGCTGAACCTACCCCCGAACCTAAAAAGGAAGGTGTAAAGGCCAAAGAAGATAAAGATGTCCAGAAAAACAGTGATCCGAAAGAAGAGAAAAAAGCCGCCAAGAAAGACGATGACCAGAAGGACAATATCTCCAGGCAGGATGATAAAAAACAAGAGGTAAAGAAAAAAGGAACAGAGAAGGAAGAAAATAAAGCTGCCAAAAAGGAGGACGACAAAAAAGACAAAGTCTCTAAACAGGATGATAAAAAACAGGAGGCAAAGAAAAAAGGAACAGAGAAGGAAGAAAAGAAAGCTACCAAAAAGGAGGACGACAAAAAAGACAAAGTCTCCAAACAGGATGATAAAAACCAGGAGGTAAAGAAAAAAGGAACAGAGAAGGAAGAACCAAAAGCAGCTAAAAAATCGGATCAAAATAAAGACAAGAAGCCGGTAGACCAGGAAAAGGATACTAATGCCAAGCCCAAGTCCATACACCGGAAAGAAAGCGGCAGCAAGGAGGATAAACCGGCCATCCAACAAAAGCCACAGCCGGTAACGCCAGTCAGTGCCCTTGGAAGAAAAGAATCAAAAACAGGTGGCGATCCTACCCAGGAGGCAAATGAAGAAGGGGATGAAACCAAACTCCAGGCGATCGAAGAAAAAATAAATGCAAAGAAAGGTTCAGGTCGTCCGCTGGCAGATCAGGTCAAGGCCGATATGGAACAATCGTTTAAGTATGATTTTTCAGACGTGCGTATCCATGATGATAAAGAGTCACAGGAATTGTGCGGTTCTCTCAATGCGCAGGCCTTCGCTATCGGCAATGATATATTTTTCAATAGCGGAAAGTATGATCCCGAAAGTGACAAGGGCAGGGAATTGCTGGCCCACGAACTTACGCACGTCGTGCAACAAAAGGATCATGTGCAACGCATGAATGTACATCGTAAAGCGGGAAAAGCCTCTGCTTCCGGAATTGATGAAGGATCAAAGACGATCACGATTGACAAACTCAAGATTCCAAAACTGAAAAGCCGGAACCGGGGCAAAATCGATGGCAGTATCAAGCGGCCGAGAAACTATGCCCGTGACTCTGCCCTGGCTCAGGATCAAAAATGGAAGGATGACGTCCAGCCACAGGTTGCTGCAAAAGTAAAAGACAAGATTAAAGGAGTACCGCTGGACCCCGACACCCATGTGTATTACCTCGGCTATGGCAAGATCAAGCTGTTTGGTTCAGAAGCCAAAATTATTGAAAACGCAAGGGTTCCTCTGTGGAGTAAATCCGGAAAAGCAAGTGCCTATGATGTGGATCATATAAAAGAAATGCAACTGGGTGGAACTAATGATCCCAAATCCAACATGGAGTTACTCAATTTTTCGGCCAATCGGAGTTCAGGGTCGATCATCAAGACCGGGATCCGCGATTCAATAGCCGATTTCCTGGAAGATGAAAAGAAAAAAGACCCCGCTAAAAAATTGCCTACCGTGGAGACCGCACTCAAGAGTTATGATATCACGTTTACCTCCGCGGAATACAAATTGGGCGTCGGTGGAGATGGAAATGACTTCTGGTCCTATAGTGAAATCACGAGCGGTGAACATCTCGATAAATTCAAACCCCTTACGGTAAAACAGATTGAAGAAGTCAAAGGATCGCCACTCCATCCGATCACATATACTTCGGAAGCAGGTGGTTCTGGTCTCAAAGAAGCGGATTTCAAATCTCTACCAGGATTGTCCGTGTCTGGTTTTGATTTTAAGAATCCTGCAGGTGAGGTTACAGGCAGAATCAATGGGACGATTCTACCCAACAGTAAAATTGTCAAGCCTTACGCCTTTACACTCAATGCGTATAAAACGGAAGGTGTTTTACATGGCGGTCATATCAAAAGAAGGGCATCAGGTGAAGGCAGTCTTGAAAAACTCTTAAGCCGGCTGGAAGTCCAGGGCTTAAGTCCGATCGTAGTAGATTTCGTAGACCTGGTTCCTGGAAAAGGGATCATGGCTAAAGGAAGGATTGTCCCTACGGTGAAAATGATTGAAGGTGTTGAAATCGACTTTACCATTGAAGGAGATAAAATCGAACTCAGTAAAACTTTTTCTGCGGGAGAAATCAAGTCCGTACCTCCACCCTTCAAAATCAATGATGCTGCACTCACGGTTTTTGCAGGTTCACGAGGCATAGGTGTAAAAGGAAACATCGATTTTGAAATCACCAACGTGGGCACCGGAAAAATTACAGGTTCAGGAAAATCAGATGGGGTATTCCAACTCGAAGGCAAATTTGAATTCGATAAAAAGATTTTCAACAAAGCTGAAGTTGAAATGAAATACACTCACGTGGTAGGGGGTGATGATCAGTGGGAAGTCAAAGGAAATATCCAGATCCCGAAAGGAAAAATCAAAGGTGTCAAAAAAGCAGAAATCACGGTAGGTTATGATGGCACTACATTAAATGCAAATGGAACTGCCGATTTTGATATCCCGGGCATTGAACATGGCAAACTGGATGTCACCTATGGTAATGAACAGATGGTCATCCAGGGTGAAGTGGAGTTAAAACATAAATTCATCAAGAGCGGCAAAGTCTCTGCCAAAGTTGAAAAGACAGGAGAAGAATATAAAGTCTCCCTCTCCGGCAATGCCAAACCCAATATCCCTGGCGTCGATACCGATCTTTCGGTAAGCTATATTGATGGCGTCATCACGATCAGCGGCACCGTAGGCTATAATAAAGGACGCCTCTCCGGCGCCGCCACTGTGGGTGTAACAAATCAGGCTGTCGGCGCTGACGGCAAACCTTCCGGTGGTCCCGGTAAAGACCTGAGTGTCTTTGGTGGCGGATCCCTGACCCTCAAAATCACGGACTGGCTGCAAGGCACAGCGGGCATCACATTCAAACCCGATGGCAACATCGAAGTCATTGGGAAAATAGGAATCCCCGCCGCCGTAGATATCTTTCCGAAAAAGGAAATTAATAAAGAAATCTTTAAAGCTCCTACGCTTGAAATCCCGTTGTTCGCTATTCCTGTCGGCCCCCGCAGTATCGGTCTTGTAGCCACGATCGGTGGAGGTGCTGAAGCCTATGCCAGTATCGGTCCCGGCCAACTCACCGATGCTTCTGTTGAAGTGAAATACAACCCCGCTGAAGAGGAAAATATGTCCGTCACCGGGACTGCCAAATTCAGGGTGCCTGCAGAAGCCGGCCTGCGTCTCTTTATACGCGCAGGGATCGGACTCAGCATAGGGATCGCGAGAGTCTCCGGCGGCATCGAACTCGGCGGCGCCCTTGGCATCGAAGGGGCTGCTGAAGCTGGTGTGACTGTCAACTGGTCACCGGCACAAGGATTCAAACTCGATGCAGAAGCTTCACTGTCCGTACAACCCAAGTTCAAGTTCGATGTCAACGCTTATGTGGAAGCCGTTCTTGACCTGTGGATAAAGGAGTTCAGTAAGGAATGGAAATGGAACCTCTATGCTTTTGAATGGGGGCCAGCTATGAAATTCGGTGTAAAATTTCCGGTGCATTACGAAGAAAATAAACCCTTTGATATCTCCCTCGATGACGTGGAGTTTGAAACACCGGATATCAACGTAGGTGATTTTGCCAAAGGCATTGGACAACAATTATTTGATTAATCTAAAATGTATTGATATGCAAGTCGAAGACACAATCAACAACACGGGGGTGAAGATGTTTTTTAACGGGCACCTTCAGCAGGCAGAAGAAAAATTTCGCGCAGCGATCAAAACAGATGCGAAAGATTCCTCCGCCTTTAACAACCTCGCCTTTCTCCTCCAGCAGAAAGGAAACCTGAAGGAAGCAGAAAAAATGGCCCGGAAATCCCTACATCTCAATCAGGAGAGTTCAACGGCATGGTTAAATCTGGGAAACATACTTATCCAAAAAGGCGAAGCGGAAGAGGGCGTATCCTATGTGACCAAAGCCATCGAAAAAAATATTCGGAACGTTTTTGCCTGGGAAAGCCTGGCCACCATTTCAATGCTTCAGCAAGATTATTATTCTGCCGAACAGTGCTGGGAGAAAGTCGTAGCCCTCAAACCTTCGGAAGCCAGGTACTGGACCCAATTTGCCCTCGTCAAAGCAGGGTTAAAGAAGATGGATCAGGCAATTGCCTGCCTTTACAGGGCGATTGACAACGAACCTGAAAATGTCTTCGCTTGCAGTCAGTTGGGTATCATGGAATTTATGCGCAACAACTTTGGTTCGGCCGAAAGCGCTCTTCTTCATGCCTTGGGAATCTCGCCCGATGATAGCAGCACCCGGTATCACCTGGCGTTAGTTTACCTGGCGCAACAACATCCACAAAAGGCCGCCAGGGAATACGATCATATCCTCAAGACCAATCCGACCGATTTGAAAGTTCTAACAGAAAGAGGAGTTATCGAACTTGCCCTGGGCAATCGTCCGGCGGCAAGGGAATACTTTAACCGTGTGCTTGAACTTGAACCATCAAATGAGCATGCAAGAAACTATTTGCTTGACTTAAATCAAACCTTTACATCCAATGAGCGAACGACTCTTTAAAAACGATATTCTATTCTTCCAGCGCCTTATAAAATCCAATGGATTATACACAGGCAAACTTGATGGCATCTGGGGACCAAAAACCGAAGCTGCTATCTCTGCATTCGAAAACCAATCCACAAATATCGCAGCGACGTATGGAACGTTTGACAGCCGCACAGAAATGAACATATATACCCTCCATCTGAAAGCACAAAAGACGGCCAGGATTTTTATGAATGCGATGCAGACCGCGGGAATAGGCGCGAAGATCATTTCTGGAACCCGGACTTATCTAGAACAAAATGAACTCTTTAGAAAAGGACGATATGGTAATCCTCCACCCATAGTGACAAAAGCCCGGGGAGGCAGCAGCAACCATAATTTTGGGATTGCATGGGACATTGGCTTATTCACACAAAGTGGAGGTTATATTACCAAAGCAGGTCCCTATAATGAGGCTTCGCAAATCGTCATGTCCGGTCAAATACCGGGGCTGGAATGGGGAGGTCACTGGACGGGATTTGTAGATCCTCCTCACTATCAACTAGCCACAGGGCTCACACTAATACAGGTACGCGAGAAGTTCGAGAAAGGACAGCCTTATATATAAATCGGGCCTATTTTCCATTCATATTATCGGATCAGTTCTACATCCCCCATATTCACTTCCACACTAATGCATTGCAGGATACTGGCAATCTGAAAGACAATCCTTGATTGCCCTTTCTTTGCTTCTACATTTCCCTCCCACCCTTTCAGGGGCCCCTGCGTAATCCTTACTTTATCCCCTATCTCGCAATTCATGGCTTGCTGTACGTTCATACCGTGTGTTGTGATTTGTTCCAGCAATTGAATTTCTTCTTCCCGCACTTCACAGGGCTTGCGGTCAAAGGTGACCAGGCGTACAACGCCCGGGTAATAATTTAATCGCGGGATACTCTGACGGTCCAGTTTTACAAAAACATAACTGGGCAATAGCGGCACACTCACGGTTTTAATCCGGTCGCTCCATTTTTTTTTCTCTTTGATCAATGGAAGAAAAACCTGGAAATTGGATTTCTCCAAATCGCGGTGCACTTTCTTTTCAAAACGTGACCTGGTGTAAATAGCGTACCAGTGTGCATCACTCAGGGACGCAGGTGTGATACCTGCAAAGGTATCCACCGGGGGGTTGGGCATGGTGTACATGAAACATTATATTAAAAGTGAAGAAATAATTCGGGGTGAGGATGATTTAAGATTTTGTAATAAATTAAATTTGATTTCAGCCAATGAGCATTTTGAATACACAATACAATGCCCGTACCTACAACTCCATGATCATAGGCATCATCAGAAAATAAAATGCATTAATCTTGTTGACCATGACATTAGCCAACAAATACAAATAATCCAGTCTTGAGTGTTATGCAATGAATTACCCGAAGCACATGGGCCTAAATAAAAATTAGGGTCCATCCAAAAAAAATAAATAATCTGCGGATTGACTCTACAAAAAAACATAATGTAAAGAGGTCATTTGGTCTTGGGAAAAATTTACCCTAATATAAAATAAATATGTATATCAGTCAAATATATTTTTTTTATACATGTTATAAATTCTGAATCAATGCAAGGGGACGGTATTATGCCTAGATTTAGCTATCAATAGCATTCTATGTCTATCTGTATAACCCACTTTCCGGCCTGCTTTGTAGGGCTACTTACGGTACTAAATTCTTCATTCGCATACAGCCAGTCCCTTTCGCTTAGCATCGCTGCCGATACGTTTGCAGGTCTCCATGTGGATATTTACAATGGCCCACAAAAGTTGCTGGCCAACACCGAAGAATTCTCCCTCCAGCTGTTTAACCTGGATTTAAGCACCGAAGCCATCATGGAATGGACAGGACAAACCTGGTCAGGAAGTGAAAAGCGCATCACGTTGACACGAGATGCGTACATTAAAGAGTTTGACGCAAACCTTTCAGTCAGTGTTATCTACGAGGTCATCAATGATCACGTCATCAAAAAAACAATTGAGTTGTTCCAGCCATCGATGCCGGGGATGCACTATATCTTAAAGCAAACAAACAAACCCGCTGAAAAGCCACAACGATATGTCACCTTTGAATATGACAGTTTTCCCGGTGGCTTTGTCCATGAAATATACCCTGCCGTAGGCTTCGTGACGCCTGGTAATGAAGTAGTAGGTTTTTTAACAGATGCCGGTTATCTAAATCATTATACCCGTAATACACGCAGGCGGTTTAGCGGACGCGGAGGTGGCTTCGTGGGTATGAGAAGGTTGCCCGATGTCAATTTGCTTTCCGTTGCCGATGCTTCAGACAGGTCAGCCGGCAACGATTACATCAAACAGACTTTCGGGGAAATGTACAATCTGGATGACGGGACTGAAACGGTTGTTAAAATGTCCGCTGACTATAAAAAGGAAGGCCATGCAGAAGTGACCATTTCAGACGGGCTCATTTCGATTGCCGGCCATCCCGGGGGCAGAGCTGGGATTGAATTTATTGCCTCCTTGAATGATCAAAAGGTATATACCATTTCTTTCTGGTGCAAAGGAAATACCGCAGTTGCCCTAAAACTATTCAGGGTACAGAATGGTGTAAAGACTATTGAACTGGAACAAGGGGTGAAATACATTGATAACTTTCCCGCGAATGAAAACGAATGGACGTTGTTTGAAGGCAGCATACTGGTGCCCTATATTGAAAATGACAGTGTCTCCATGTTTATCGGCACACAATCCGGAAAGGAATGTACACTGCAAATAAAAGATCTGCAGTTCACTGAACATCAACCTTCATCAGAGCCTTACAACATCCTGCCGATTGGTGAAAAAGTGCAGAAGACAACCTATGTTTTTGCAGAACCATGGACTACGCATCAGCAATTTATGATCTCCTCACAATCCAGGCTTGCTGAAGCTAAAGGCTTTGAAGGATCCTTGATCGAAAAAATGCTGTATGCCAATTTCAATATGTTAACCTGGATCACGGACATCAGGGATTTCACACTGTTCAATGTGCCCAACATGAATTATGCACCGGATATGTACAACCGGGATTGTTTTTTTGCCGCCGTGTCAACGTACAACAAAGAACTTAATCTTTCTCTTTGGGAGCAATGGGGTAAGACACAAACACCCAAAGGTGGTATCGGGACCATCATCACACCCCTGATGGGATCAGTCGAAGCCAAAGACAATGAAGCCACCATCGAATGGCTAATCTGGGCCATGCTCAACAAGCGTCGTTTTGGTATTACGCTGCCACAGGAGAAATTAGAGAAGGCTGTTGCCTATGTGCTCAATGAATTTGATGATGATGGGGACGGAAAATGCAAATCTCACTTTTCCTTAAGCCAAGTGGATATCGTTGACTTTAATCCTAAAACAGACCGCCTGGGTGTGAACCAGGGGATGTTGGCTATAGCATTGAGGACGATTAAAGAACTGGGTTTTGATATCGCTGAATCTTATATTCAAAAAGCAGAAGAGGAATACCGGAATTTTTATGATGTGGAACGAAAGCACCTGCTTTTTGACCGAAACTATCCTGACATCATCACCCTTACTGACCTGGAGCCGGAATTCTTTTCATTATGGCTTTTCGGCAGACCCTTGTTGACAGATGAAATGGTGCAAAATCATCTTGACCAAATACCGCTGCTCAATAAGGTACCCGATTCACCTCATCCTGCATATGGAACTACTGCACCTATTTGTGTGCGGCTCATCAAGGATGCTCCCGGGTTCGCTTACCTCAGTGGAGAATATCAGCCCTTTGAGAAGTTTGGTGAAGAGAATTATAGCAATGGCCAAAGTGATGGCTACTATTATAACGGGGGTAGTTGGTTCAGGGCTGAATATTGTGCATATGTAGTTGGGTTAAAACACGGCTGGACCAAAGCCAGCGCCTTGATGGAAAACAGAATTTGGGCAGAGATCTATCTGAATCCCGAATGGCCCTTTAGTAAAGAATTTATACCTACAAAATGGACTTCAACGAATAGCTGGTGGGTATCTACTCGTGGGTTGTGCTGGAATGTTTTCATCCTCATGGCAAATGAGGTAGCAGGGCTGCGCACGCCGGAGATGGATCCGGATTACTAATAAATTAAAACGCTGTCCAAAAAAGAAAGGTAACCATGTAGGGGTTCAAAATTTTGAATCCCTACATGGTTACCTTTCTTTATGCCAACCACTTTTCACTTTCGGTTGGAGACCGTGGCCTAAACATCATGCTTCGCCTCCGCCTCAGCCTCAGCCTTTTTTACCACTTCACTTTCCGCGTCAGATACATGATCAAGGCAATGATGACAAACAAGGCGATACTTCCGGCAAGGAGTGCATAGTCTTCGAGCTGGAGGATGATATAAATGAATCCAAACAAGGCTACCAGCAAACTGCCCACCACCATGGCATATTTCTTTTCCGAAAAGATACTGCGGCTGTAGAAGGTGATCAACAGTATGGTTGCTACGGCAGCTACAGCATACGCCGGATCAAAACCGATATGTTCGGACAGGGATAACAGGAGAATAAAAAAGATCACCAGCGCTGCACCGACGAGTCCGTACTGCAGTGGATGTACTTTCTGTTTCTTCAGGACTTCACAGAAAAAATAGACTGCAAACGTGAGCGTGATCAGCAGAAACGCATATTTCACGGTACGTTCGTTTTTGGTGTAATGATCTACTGTATCCAACAATTCTACGCCAAAGACCGGTTGTGTGTTGGTCGAATGATCATAGGCATACGTTTCGGCACCACGGTTTGGGTTGGCATTTTGAAAAGCCTGTGGATTGCCTTCTGTCCACTGCTGGGAAATCTGTCTGTTGATATCGAGGATGGTCCAGGTTGCTTCAAATCCGCTTATAGAAACAGTACTGGTATCAGGTAAAAAACGCCCTTCAAATTTCGGGGACGGCCATGATGATGTCAGTTTTACTTTGTTCTGTTTGCCGACTGGAGAAAAATATATTCCCTGGCTTCCTTTAAGGGAAAGTAAAATCCGAAAATCCAATTTCTCATTTCCTGCCACGGAACCTGGAAGATGGCACATCAAACCACCGGGAAGTTGTAGTCCGTCAGGAACGGCAGCTGTCATAGGAATCAAAGTATCGCCCAATTCCAGATTTACCTTTGAAGCAATCCCTGACAAATCTGTGATCGATAGATGTAATCGTGCCTTATCCCACATGACTTTATCTGCAGGAATTTTTAACGCGTTGAGATCCGGATACGAAAAACGGCCACTGATATTTAGTTCGCTTTCATAAAGCATTACTTTAAAAATGCTTCTTTTTCTGAGGACAGGTGTTAAGTTGCCAGTCGCCTCCAAAATCTGAGGGAAATAATATAATTTTTGTTCCCGCCATTCACTGGCCTGATTGGTATATTTTAATTCCTCCATATAGGGGATGACAATATATGGTCCGGTGATCGTCTGCAACTGTCCCCATTTACTGCTAACTTCACGCGTCACTTCCATTTTTCTGGAGGACCGTTCACGAACCAATTCATTGATCATCATACTGGGGATCATCAGCACCATGATCACAAATCCAATGATGATTACCTTAATGAGGACATTGTCGGTCCATTTCTTAACTTTTTTTTCTGTATTTGCTTCCATCATTTATTTTTTAATTCATTTTTTTACGAGTCTCCTTTGGGAGGCTTAGGCGCATATCGAATGAGTTTTTCTAAAGCGGTGACGTGTGATTCAAAAGCTTTGCGGCCTTGCCTTGTAGCTTTGTATCGGGTTAATGGTTTTCGACCCACGAAGGATTTCTGCACAGTGATATAGGCAGCAGCTTCCATGCTTTTGAGATGAGAGGCCAGATTTCCATCTGTAGCATCGAGTAATTCCTTGAGTGTATTGAAATCAACAGCTTCATTGACCATCAAGGCTGACATGATGCCAAGCCGTATCCGGCTGTCAAATGTTTTGTCCAATGCCTCGATCAATTCTTTCATTAGTTTAGACTTTAGAGCTAATCATACTGTGCATGATTAATCTTTGCTCAATCTTTTTTGGTCCCCTTTAGGGGATTTAGGGGCAACATCAGGATGCCATATACTATATGTGCAAATCCAAAACCAATGGCCAGAAAAGGAATGCCCATTCCAGGAATTCCGGAAGGAACGGTGAGTGCAATTTCTACTATGCCGAGCCAGAAAACACTCCTTAATGTAAACTGAGAAATCTGAATTAAGGCCAGACCGTAAAAGGACAGCATGACGGGGGCTAACAATCCCCATTCGCCTTTGACATAGATCCATCCGACTATGATAGCTCCCGCTGTCAGTGGGATGGCAAAGTGAAGCAGCATATTCCGGATAGCAGGGGTCCATGTGGATTGATTTTCTTTCCGGGCTTTGCGCATACAGGTGTACCAGGAGCTGAAAACAGAAAGGCCCAAAACAATCATTGCCGTTGCTACTAATTGTAACGTCAGGGGACTGTTGCTATCGATCTCATCACCAAACCACCATAATTGCCGGGCTTGAGAAATAAACCAAACCGCAAGGGCGAGGCCTGCCAGAGCAAAGATTCCAGGCAAGATACCAGCCCAGCCACTAAGGGAAAGGAACCTGGACGACCGTTCCATCATGGATCTGATGTGGGCGAGATCGTCTGAATAGAGTTTTTCATTCATATCACAAAGCACTTTGTAATGCAAAGTAATCGCAAATAATTCAGATTTGCAACTTTCTGCAAAATTTCCTTGACGGGTTGGCGGCGAGAAATGCCATAGTCAGGGGCGGATGCAATACGCCCCTGACGAAGGAAAACTTGCCGCTGGATG
>JAWXAW010000281.1:0-10943 GCA_034439675.1 Saprospiraceae bacterium
TCTCACACTCTTACCTTCTCACTTTCTTACCTTCTCACTTTCTTACCCTTTCACTCTCTTACAATCACCTGCTTCACTGTAGTCACCGTATTATCAACTTCGAGTTGAAGGATATAAACTCCAGCCGGGATATTCAGCTTTGACGGCTCGATCTTCTCCACATACTTCCCATACCCTTTCTTCTCCTCCGCTATGATTCGTTTGATGATATGACCATTCATATCCAGCAGGGATAGGCTGACCACAGATCGCGTATGGAGTTTATACGATACATATATTTCATCACTGGATGGGTTAGGATAACTTTCAAAATCTAAGGATAGAGAGGAGTTACTTTCAGGTGCTATAGCAGTTGTGAAATCCTGTCCATTGGCCAGGTGTGTCCAGATGCTTAGTTTTCCTTTTTGGAAACGCGTCCAGATAGGGCGTACGATGCCATTGTGCGCGGTGATATTGGTGTAATCACCAAAGAACACGCCTGCATTTGGCTTGAAGGGAGATTCACTGATGCGCCTGTTGTTAAACGTCTGTCCGCCATCTTTTGATAGAGCCAGGTATACATCTGTCGAATCATCATCATGGTGGCGTCGGTCATAAAAGACAAAATATAAGTATCCATTGGTTTGATCGATAGTCATCCATGTAAAAAATTGTTGTTTGCCGGGAGCGTCATCATTTACGCGTATGGGCGCACTCCAGGTGTTGCCTCCATCAGTGGATTTGGCAAGGAAGATATCGGTATCGTTGCTTCCGTTTCGCTGATCCGACCAGTTGATATAGATGGTGCCGCGATACGAGCTGTTACTGAGGTCACAGGTTGTTACGGGAAGTCCGTTGGCCCTGTAGATGCCTGAGATGGTGTAATCCCATCCTGTCGGCATCGGATCAACCGGGATATCACTATCAAGCCACGTAAGGCCTTTGTCCAATGATCGGTCGAAGACAATTCCTTCAGGACCGGCCCATGAGACATAGACTTCACCATTTGGTCCTACAGCAGGGACGGCGCCTTCTACCGTATTATCACTATCCACACAGTCACCAGATATTTTATTGATGCGCACAGCCTGAGACCATGTCTCTCCTGCATCGGTAGATTTTGAAAATAAAATAGCACTGCTGTCCTGAGGATTCTTGCTGCCGTACACATCAAACTGTGTCCAGGTGAGGTATATGGTATTGTCCGTCCGATCAATGGCGAACCATTGTTTGTCTTGTGCCTTTGTACCATTCAACCCTGTATATGAACCGTCATTCCAGGTTTGACCATTGTCAGTTGTTTTCTGACAGACTATTCTGTCGATCCAGTTGCCGGACGAAGGGTTTGAAAGATGGAAAAAATAAAAGTTGCTGTTGATATCCACAGCAATGGCCGGATCACCCCACACGCCGTGACTGGACTGTAATGTGCGGACAGACCATGTGCGTCCTGTGTCCAGGCTGATATAGTATTGGTTGATATTGGCGGCTGCGATGATGACATTCGGATGGAGGGGATCCATCATGATCGAGGGCTCGTTGGGGAAGCCCTGGTCATTGATCAGGATGTTCTGGCTATATGCTGAGCAGATACTAAAAGTCAGTAAGGTATGGAAGAGGAATTTGCGCATAATCATTAGAACGAATAAGTACGAAGAAGCGTCTTCAAAGTAAGAAAATCCGTTTTAAAACGATGCTGTTTAACCGACGGATAAAAATTCCTTTGTTCGGAGGGCAGACATTTTTTTTAAAAAATATTTTGATATTTCACAATTAAGGATATATTTGTCTTTAATAGTTCTTTCACGTTCAAAATAAGATCTTATGCACCGTTTACGTTTTACCCATTTTTTATGCTTGGCCCTTGTGGTCATTTCGCTGGTAGGCGTTACCTCCTGTACCGAGGAAAATGATCCTATCCAAACAGGAAAATCGCTGGTTAAGGATTATGATGCCAGCGTACCGCTTCAATGGAACCAGTTGTTCCTTGAAATTGATAGATATTCACCCGGCTACAGGCCTCCGGCAGCAGCGAGGATGCTTGCCTACACAGGTTTGGCTGCCTATGAAGCAGCAGTCCAGGGCATGCCGGAGTACAATTCGCTGCAGCACGAATTTCCCGGCCTACAATTACCTAAGGTTCAAAACGGCAGTGAGTATAATTGGCCGATTTGTGTAAGTACCGCGTACGCCAATATGTTTAGGTATTTCTACCCTCATATCAAGGCAGGAGATGCCTATAAGATTACAGCGCTTGAAGATAAATTCCTCGAAGAGTTCCGTGATGAGATAGCTCCGGATGTCTTGGAAAGGTCAAAACAATTCGGCTATCAAGTCGCCCAGGCCGTTTTCGCCTACAGCGAAACAGATTCTTACGGTCACGAGGCATATAACAACCCCCGACCTGCCAATTATCATCCGCCTACAACTGGTCCAAATGGAGAGAAACTCTGGCAGCCAACTTTTCCGGACTTTAGCTCGGCCTTGTTTCCGTATTGGGGTAAAGTAAGGCCGTTTGCTATGAATTCATCTGACATTATTTCTAAGCCACCTTTACCATATAGCGAAGAACCTGCTTCATTGTTCTATCAACAGGCAAGTGAAGTCAGATATATTGTCAATCTGGCCAATTTTACCACCCAATGGGTTGCTGAATTCTGGAGTGATGATTTCTTTGAATTGACCTTTGAACCTGCAGGACGTCAGGTGGCGATCGCCAATATTCTGGTGGATGAGGATAATATTCCTATGGATAGAGCGGTGGAGTTATATGCAAAAATGGGAATGGCATTAGCTGATGTTGGCATAGCCGTTTGGAATTCAAAATATATCTACAATGTCCGTCGTCCGATCGAATATATCCGTGATGTCATGGAACCCGGATGGCAAACCATCCTCAATAACCCCTTAAATAATGTTAGGAGTCTTACCCCCGAATTTCCTGCTTATCCATCAGGGCACTCAGGTTTCGGAGGCGCGGGAAGCGCTATCATGGCAGATATCTTCGGAAATATGCATCCGTATACAGACAATTGTCACCAGAATCGCAATGAATTCAACGGAGCGTCAAGATCCTATAACACGATCCTTGAAGCCGGAGTTGAAAATGCGTATAGTCGGTTAGCCCTGGGTGTTCACTTCAGGATGGATTGTGATGAGGGCATCCGATTGGGATACCTCGCCGCTACAAGAGTCAATGCATTGCCCTGGCGAAATTAAATATAGGAGATGCTGTTTTCAGTGGTGTGAAACACATCTGATATAGGGAGTAAGGGAGGGATGCCGGAAGGCATTCCTCCTGAAACTCAAACCCACGTCTGAATATCAACCTGATTCCAATTACCCTCTACCCATGTGATGTCGTTTGAAAGGAGATTCCTGGCTAGCGAGCCCTTATGTGTCATGATCTAAATAAATTTTACTATCAATTCTTGGCTTCTTATGTAACCTAAATTACGTTAAAATGGAATCTTCAGGTAATGCAAAAGGCAATGGGACCAACGGGTCAGTACCAAAGAGTATTTCTTATTTTATGAATACCCAAAATTGGTGGGGGCCACTAACCTTCATTGCCATCATCAGCTTGCTCGGTGTGGGAATGATCGGATTTCAGACCTACAATGATGCGCCACCGATGGCCGGGTTTGTCTCCAGCAAAGGAGATGTACTGATCACCAAGGAATCAATCATCACAGGTCAAATCGTATTCCATAAATACGCACTGATGGAGTACGGTAGTTTCTTTGGCGATGGCGCACAGCGCGGGCCTGACTTCACAGCAGAGGCACTTCATCATGTGGCTGAATTTATGAAAGAGTATAAGATCAGCAGATTCAAGGAAGAAAAAGGTGTGGCTCCGGATATGATGGAAGCGAAAATCTTCGGCGAGCTGGTGAAGGAGGAACTGAAAGTAAACCGGTATGACAAAGCCACCAACACGGTAATGTTGTCCGATGCTCAGATCTATGCTCTGGACAAACTGAATACCTATTATACTGATATCTACATTGATAAAAATACGGATGATCATTTTCCGCCTGTAGGCTATATCGCAGATCGGCAGGAGGTTACTAACCTTAGCCGCTTTTTCTTCTGGGGTGCTTGGGTTTGCGTCACACAACGTCCCGGGAGTGAATATAGCTATACGCACAACTGGCCTTTCGATCCCGGCGCAGGGAATACACCCACATCTCCCGTCATTCTGTGGAGTGTGCTTGGACTGCTTGGATTTGTGCTTGCCTGCGGACTTGTGCTTTATTACATAGGACAATACAATCAATTACCCAATAAATTCTTCAAGCCGCCTGTGCGCGACTTGTTCACGATTGAAAAGGTCAGGAATTATGCACCTACTAAAACACAACGGGCAACCTTCAAATTTTTTTTCGTAGCTATTTTGTTATTCTTCCTTCAGGTGACCAGCGGGATTATCACCATCAATGATTTTATAGATTTTTTAAGTTACGTCGGGATCAATATCGCCGGCGATTTTCCGGTCACAATCTCCCGTAGCTGGCATCTGATGCTGTCTTTGTACTGGATATCTACGTGTTGGATCGCTTCTTCTATTTTTATTCTACCCATTCTATCCAAAAAAGAAGTTCCGGGACAACTCAGGTTGATCAATATCTTATTTGTCTTGTTGTTCATCCTCGTTGGTGGATCTCTGACCGGTATGGTTATGGGTCCGCTGGGTATGATGGGAGAATGGTCTAATTTCCTTGGCCACCAGGGCTGGGAATTTGTTGATTTTGGTAAAGCATACCAGATCCTGTTGATGGGCATTTTCATCCTATGGGGAATTGTAGTCTACAGAGGCATCAAACCGGCATTGGTCAAGCACGAACCCTGGAATCTTCCAAACTGGATTTTGTATTCTGTCATTGGGATTCCGTTCCTCTTTTTGTCGGGGTTTGTTGCGCAACCGGAGACCAATTTTGTGATAGCAGACTTTTGGAGATGGATGGTCATCCATATGTGGGTGGAAGCTTTCTTCGAAGTATTTATTACGGTGATTGTCAGTTATCTCATGGTATTGATGGGACTGGTGAGCCGGCAGGCGGCAATTAGGGTCGTGTATTTCGCCACGATCTTATTCCTTGGCACAGGATTGCTGGGCATTTCACACAATTTCTATTGGAATGCCAAACCTGTAGCCACCATGGCATTGGGGAGTGTTTTTTCTACACTGCAGTTTGTGCCTTTGATCTTACTGACTGTTGAAGCATGGCGCTTTAAAAATATGCCCAGACTGACCGTGGGGGATGTAGCCTACAAGAATCTCGGTGAATTTGGATTTACGGAAGTATTCCTTTTTCTGATTGCTGTCAATTTCTGGAATTTCTTTGGGGCCGGTGTACTGGGGATTATCATCAACCTGCCGATCATGAATTATTTTGAGCATGGCACCTATCTCACTATCAACCATGCTCATGCTGCATTGATGGGCGTGTATGGTAATATTTCACTTGCCGCTTTTCTGTTTGCTTCAAAACTGTTGATTAAGCCGGGCAACTGGAATAAACAAATTATCAAAATTTCTTTTTGGTCTATCAATGCAGGGCTAATGCTTATGGTTCTATTAGATCTTTTTCCGGTAGGTGCTATACAGTTTAAATCGGTCGTTGACCGGGGTCTGTGGTTTGGCCGGTCAGCCGAATTTATTGAAGGAGACATTTTTAAATCGTTTACATGGTTAAGGGGAATAGGCGCAACGATCTTTTATCTGGGCGGCGTCATTCCGCTCGTGTGGTTTGTCATCACCAGGATCAGTGCTGTCAAGAAATGGATTCCTGCTCCTGCAATTCCAATTGATACTGAACTGGAACCCGAACCAATTGTAGAGGAAATGGTATGATTACTTTCTCCAAAACCAAAAGTTATGGAGTCGAAAATTTTTGTCGAATTAGTGTGATTTCTTTTTTTTTAGCCCCGGCAAAAGAGTTCGGGGCTTTTTATTTCTTTCCAGCCAATAAAACGAGTCAGTTCCCTTAAGAAAAATGAATTATTTTGTCGGTTAAAGATCATTGAATGTTCTCCAAATCGACAGAATACGCCTTGCGTGCAATTATATACCTGGCCCAGAAGAGTTCTGTAGATTATAAAATCGGTATTACAGAACTGTCTGAAGCCATCGATTCGCCTAAATCATTTACAGCAAAGATTCTACAGAAGCTCACTCGAGGCAATAGATTCATCAGCTCTAGCACAGGCCCCACCGGAGGCTTTTATCTGACCGATCAGGCTAAAAAAAAATCTTTGCTTCACGTACTCACCCTGCTGGAGGATGAAGGGATTATCACCGGCTGTATATTGGGTTTGAAGGAATGTTCAGAAAAGAATCCATGCCCGATGCATTCCCAGTATAAGATTATCAAACCGCAACTACTCGATATGCTGGACCATAAGACGATAGCCGAACTTGCCAGTGAAATGAAGGATCCAAGGGTCGTCATCCACAATATTGTAAGAAGGTAAGCAGTATCGGGAACCCTAAATGAATAAAGAGGAATGGTTTCGGCCATTCCTCTTTTTTTTATTTGCCACCACTACGGGTAAGCATCTGATTAATTATGCCATGGCAACTCACTGACACGTTTAGATGCCAGGTAACCCAGGCGCAAGCCCTCATCGCAATCCATCCGGAAATGAACGCCCAACGGGAGACGGCTGTATGCATTTTCAACCCCTGCTTCCATAATGGTGTTGTAGGTTCTTGGTGTACTGTTAAATTCAATACGCCCATTGTGGCAGACATCCGTGTATGTGGTGTTGTTACCAAAGATTTCAGCCATTACGGAGCTTCCGGCCCCACCAAAACCAGAGTGGCCAGATGGGTATGCAGGGAATTCCGGTGTCATGCTCTGGACATTATTAAGCGGGTTATTCAGTGCCGTGTTCCAGCCTGGTTCCATCACGGTCCTTACGTACTCAATAGGGCGGATGACATTGTAGATATATTTTGAATTCCATACGGCGACACCCACATCACATAAAGCCATGCCCATTTTAGCATAGAGTTCCAAGGCTACATCAAGACGTATATCCTCCTGGTCGACGAGGATATTGGCGATGGCGATTTGTCTGGCCGCAGGTTCAAACGTGAGTTCGAAAATATCATCACTCCAGAATTCAGCGACCCATTGGGTGGTGAAGTTGTTCAGATTCACAATCGTCCTGACTTCATTGGCCTGCTGGTAAAAGAGGGAAGACGCATCTTCGCTATACGGAATTGGGGGTTGGGCCAGGAGGTCTGTGCTATTCATACCAAAAGTTCTCACCCCGCCCCAGTATGGAAACAGGGCTGCTGTGTAATCAGGAAATGTCGGTTGCCATAGTTTCTCTCCGTTGGGGCCTACTGCCGGAGGAATATAACTTGCAGGTCTTGGATTTAAATAAGCCTCATGTCCGGGGGTGTCCGTGGCGCTGAATGCATATACCGACTCAGCGACTGCTGCTCCAAATTCTTGAGATCTTGTAAAAACTTCCTCACCTACGGATGCACGGTATTCTTTATTGAATTGATTTTCCAGTGCTGTGATTTTGGCCTTGTGCTGGGCAGACACGTGCGGATAGAAAAGCCTGAACATAGTGGCATAGGTCGCATTGATCGAGGCAGGCCAGTGATATTCTTTTGCCAGATCTGCAACCGGCAGATTGAGTCCCTGAAACTGGTATCTAAGTGTATTATATTCTGGCATGCCAGGCACCGCGGATTCATAAGCTGCAAGCCCGGTGTATGCCAGCAACCTTGCTGCTGCAGGTGGGCGGTAGCCAGGAGAATACCTGTCTATCTCCAGAAATAATGTGTTCCAACTTAGCGGGAGAGTTGCATCATAGGATTCTACCAGTTGTGCATCAGGGCTCACAAGAGACTCTTCTTTGCAGGAAGTGGCCCATACTGCAACCATGACAACCAGCAGCAGGACAATTTTGCTAAAGGAGTGACTTTTCATTTGGAATTTCGATTTTATTGGCTAATTATTTAAAGACAAATATATCCATATTTTAAAATACAATACAATAATAGAAAATTTTAATAATTACTCCAATGTAACTTCCATGATGATGGAAGAATTTGAATTTTGTAGTGGTCTCGCAGATGCGTAATAGCCCCCTTTTCTTTAAAAGTAGAACCTGTTTTCTGGTTTTTATTTATCTTCATACTTCTTCCCAAGCACGGCACCCCTGGAATTTTTATAAACCAATATCCATGAGAAACACCATTTCCATTGGCTTATTATTGTTGGTATGTCAGGCAATTGCACAGCCAGGCACGGTTACCGAACATCTTAAAATCGATCAGTTTGGCTATCCTCCAGATGTGCAGAAAATCTGTGTGGTCAATAACCCGACTGCAGGCTTTGACTATGCCGCAGGTGATTTTTATAATCCAGGAGCGACACTTCAGGTAGTCAAAGCTGCCGACAATAGCATGGTGATGTCAGGTCCTGCAAATTCGTGGCATGGAGGTGCAAGCTACGACCAGAGTGGTGATGCTGTCTGGTGGTTTGATTTCTCCTCAGTCACCACTCCGGGCACTTATTATATCTACGATCCGCTCAATGCTAAACGATCCTTCACCTTCGATATCAAGGATGATGTATATGTAAATGTCCTGAAGCAATCTGTCCGGATGTTTTATTTCCAGCGTTCCGGTTTTGCAAAAACAGCTCAGTATGCCTTTGACTGGACAGATGGAGCCAGTCATCTCGGTTCGCAACAAGACCTGGACTGCAGACTGGTGACCAATCCTGTACCCGGTTCCTCAAAACAATTGCAGGGCGGCTGGTTTGATGCTGGTGATTACAACAAGTATGTCAACTTCGCGTACGAACCTATCCATGATTTATGTCTGGCATATATAGAGCGACCGGAGGTATGGACGGATGATTATACTATTCCGGAATCCGGCAATGGTATTCCCGATCTGTTAGATGAAGTGAAATGGGAACTTGATTGGTTACGCCGCATGCAGCTATCGAATGGTTCTGTGCTGATGAAAGTATCTGTTACAGATTTCTCGGCAGCCAGTCCACCCAGCGCAGATATCGGTGCGCGCAGGTATGGTCCGGCACAAGCTTCGTCGACCCGCACTGCGGCAAGTATGTTTGCGATTGCTGCCATAGCCTACAATCTTTCAGGACAACCATCAATGCAACTCTATGCGGATACCCTTGAGCAGGCCGCCATAAATGCATGGAACTGGCTGATCGCCAATCCCGCTTATTCGTATTACGACAATGCAGGATTTTCTAGCGCCAATCCTGAAATGAACGAATACCAGCAATTGTCAACACAGGTAGGTGCCGCCATCCTCCTCTTTGCACTGACCGGGCAAACCACATACCGCAGTTATGTGGACGATCATTATGATGAAATGCATCCACTCCAGTGGGGATTCTGGTATCCATGGGAAAGCATTATTCAGGACCTGCTCTTGTATTATTCAGACCTATCCAATGCTACAATCTTCGTTAAAAATGCCATCCGCTCTTCCTTCACCAATTCGATGAACAATAGTAGTCATCTTCTTCCTGCCATCAACAATACGTCATGTGCCTACCGAGGTTTTATGAACAACGATGACAATGTTTGGGGAAGCAATCGTCCGCGTGGACATACGGGTTCTATATTTTACAACGTCATAGAATATGAAATCAGTGGAAACACATCGCTATATAGGAATGCAGCAGTTGGATATGTCAATTTCCTTCATGGCCTCAATCCGATCAGCACGGTGATGCTGACCAATATGTATGATTATGGGGCAGAAAAGCCGGCTAATGAAATGTACCATAGCTGGTTTGCGCACGGTACAGCATATGACAATGCAGTAACGTCGCTCTATGGCCCTGCTCCTGGCTATCAGCCCGGTGGATTCAATCCACAATTTCATCCGGATCCTTCCTACAATGGGGATATCGTCCCTCCTGAATTACAACCTTCCCTTAAATCCTATAAAGACTGGAACACCAGCTGGCCTGAAAATTCATGGGAAGTCACAGAGACTTCCATTTCCAACCAAGGATCCTATGTCAAGCTACTGTCCAAGTTTGTGCCGGCACCATGTGTAAAAACAATTACCAATGCCTATGATTCCGGATTTGGCACCTTACGTCAGGCGATTGCTTGTGCGAATGTGGGTGATACCATCAAACTAAAATTGCCAGCTAACGCTACGCTCCAGTTGACGAGTCAGCTGGTCATCAACAAGCATATTGTTATGGTCAATGCGCTTTCCGGACAGGCCGGAGTCAATTGTGTGGTCACCGGCGCAGGGATAGTGATCAATAGCGGAAATACTGTGCACTTGCACGACTTATTCTTCACAGGTGCATGCACCAACATCATTCAAAATCAGGGTAATCTGCATTTGCACCATGTCAAATTTGATGCGACTGGTGTGAGTGGAAATGTGTTGAGAAATATAGGCGGGGAAGCCAGGGCGTATGGAGTGGTGGAGTTGAAGCAATAGGAAAGCCAAAAGAGGAAAGTCATCTAAGACGAATTGGTCTACGCGTAAAATATACCGAGTCCCTGAGCTTGTCGAAGGGAAAAGGGTGAATGGGCGAAAGAGAAATGTCTTCTAATACGAATTGGTCTATGCATAAAATATACTGGCTCCCTGAGCTTGTCGAAGGGAAAAGGGTGAATGGGCGAAAGAGAAATGTCATCTAAGACGAATTGGTCTACGCGTAAAATATACCGGGTCCCTGAGCTTGTCGAAGGGAAGAGGGTGAATGGGCGAAAGAGAAATGTCATCTAAGACGAATTGTTCTACGCGTAAAACATACTGGCTCCCTGAGCTTGTCGGGGAAAAGGGTGAATGGGCGAAAGAGGAAAGTCATCTAATACGAATTGGTCTACGCGTAAAATATACTGGGTCCCTGAGCTTGTCGAAGGGAAAAGGGTGAATGGGCGAAAGAGGAAAGTCATCTAATACGAATTGGTCTACGCGTAAA
>JAWXAW010000282.1:0-4289 GCA_034439675.1 Saprospiraceae bacterium
AGAATCTGTGAAGGGATACAATACAGTATCTGTGAGCAGCAAAGACATTCCAGCCGTAGGTGTTCTGTACTACAGATTAGATGCAAATGAGTACTCAGCGACTAAGAAGATGATCATCATCGAGTAATCGTTGAACATAGAATGTGGCTTATAGCAATATAAGCCGTTCATGAGATGGCCTCTCTCCGGTTCGCTGGAGGGAGGCTTTTTTATTAATTTGCCCTTAAATCCAACTTTGAAGCTCATTACATCGCCTAAAGGGGACTTAACTTGGAATCAGAATAGTATCAGATCGAATAATCTTAATAAGCTCATTATGGCTGAATCCTATATTTTATCACTTGATCAGGGAACCACCAGCAGCAGGAGTATATTATTTAATCAGCGGGGAGATATACTCAGCGTAGCGCAAAAGGAATTTGCACAGATATATCCATTTCCTGGCTGGGTGGAACATGATGCGGAGGAAATCTGGAGCAGCCAAATCAGTACATTAGGGGAGGTGCTTGCCAAAGCAGATATATCTATAAAGCAGATAGCGGCTATTGGTATAACCAATCAGCGGGAGACTACTGTAGTATGGGACAGGCTAAGCGGGAAGCCCTTGTATAATGCCATTGTATGGCAAGACAGGAGGACTGCAGAGGAATGCGATAGTCTTGTCAAGGCAGGATACGCCTCACGTATACAACAAAAGACCGGACTGATCATAGATGCTTATTTTTCGGCAACCAAACTCAAATGGATACTTGACCAGGTGCCTGATGCCAGAGAAAAAGCTGAAAGAGGTGAGCTTGCATTTGGCACTATAGATTCCTGGCTGGTCTGGAAACTTACCGGAGGCACCGTTCATGTCACAGATGTTTCCAATGCATCCCGAACCATGTTATTTAACATTCATTCCGGTGAGTGGGATGACGAATTGCTTTCCCTTTTTTCAATACCGCCTGGCATACTGCCTATCGTTAAATCAAGCAGTGAAATCTATGGACAAACTGGCAATATTATTTCTGGTTCAAATATTCCAATAGCCGGGATAGCAGGAGACCAGCAGGCGGCATTATTTGGACAGATGTGTATCCGACCGGGGATGGTGAAGAACACGTATGGTACAGGATGCTTTATGCTGATGCAAACAGGTGAAAAGGCCTTTACGTCGAAGAACAATTTACTAACCACTATTGCATGGAGGATAGGAAGCAAAACCGTATATGCGCTTGAAGGAAGTGTGTTTATAGCCGGTGCTGCGGTGCAATGGCTTAGGGATGGGCTCAATTTCATTCATTCCTCAGGAGAGATAGAAAGTATCGTAGGAGACATGGAGGATAGTGATGGTGTTTATGTGGTCCCCGCATTTGCCGGCCTGGGGGCACCTCACTGGAACCCGCATGCAAGGGGCAGTATTTTTGGACTTACACGAGGTAGTACAAGAGCTCACATTGCAAAGGCCATACTGGATAGTATTGCATATCAAACATATGACGTACTCAGATCTATGGAAGCTGATACCGGAATCAGTATTGCTGAATTGCGGGTAGATGGAGGGGCTACAGTTAATGACCGACTGATGCAGTTTCAAAGCGATATCCTCAGTACAAAAGTGATACGGCCGAGGATCACCGAAACGACGGCTTTGGGCGCCGCATATCTTGCGGGCCTGGCGGTAGGATACTGGCCGGATGTTGAATCTATTCAGCAGCAGTGGCAGGTGGATCGGGAATTTAGACCATCGATGGAAAAGGATCTCAGGCTGCGAAATATTGAAGGATGGAAACGAGCCGTTAAAGCTTCTATCGCATGGGCTGAAAACAGATAACCAAAACTGAATAAGGACGCGAGGCAAATATAAAATCCCATGAAACGAAAAGAGATGACTGACCAGCTGGCGGTAATAGACCAATGGGATATCTGTGTGATCGGAGGTGGAGCTACGGGGCTAGGCGTAGCAGTTGATGCGGCATCCCGCGGATTGCGTACCGTTTTATTTGAACGCTTTGATTTTGCAAAAGGAACCTCCTCCCGCAGCACAAAACTGGTTCATGGCGGTGTGCGGTATCTGCAACAGGGAAATATCCGGTTAGTGATGGATGCTCTCAGTGAGCGGGGATTGATGATGAAGAATGCCCCGCACCTTGTCAAAAACCAATCCTTTGTCATTCCTAATTATGAATGGTGGGAATCGCCATTCTATGGTTTTGGATTAAAAGCGTATGACTGGATGGCCGGGAACCTGGGGTTGGGTTCAACAGAATTCTTATCTCTTGAGGAAACACTTGCAGCTGCTCCAACGCTTGACCCGAATGGATTGCGCGGAGGTATTCGTTATCATGACGGTCAGTTTGATGATTCGCGAATGGCTATTCACCTTGCTATGACAGCTGCTGATCATGGAGCTGTGGTTTTAAATTATTTTACCGTAGAGGAATTTATAAAAGAAAGCGAGGACATCTCCGGTGTGATGGTCACGGATTCGTTGACCGGGAGTCAATACAGAATCAAGGCTAAAGTTGTAATCAATGCGACTGGAGTTTTTTCGGATTCGATCTTGAAAATGGATGTTCCTGACGCAGCATCTGTCATTAGCCCAAGCCAGGGAATCCATTTGGTATTGGATAAGGAATTTCTGCCTGAGGATACAGCTATCATGATTCCCAGGACGGATGATGGCCGGGTTTTGTTTGCTGTACCCTGGCACCATAAAATCATTATCGGCACTACGGATACACCCGTGGAGCAGGCTGAAATTGAGCCCAAAGCCCGAGAAGAAGAAATAGATTTTGTCTTGCAGCACATCAGAGATTACCTGACAAAGGAACCGACGTATGAAGACATCCGGAGTGTATTTTGTGGCTTGCGGCCTTTGATGAAAGGAACGGGCAAAACGGCAGCATTATCGAGGGATCACCAGATCACCGTCTCTGCATCCGGATTGATTTCGATCACCGGAGGAAAATGGACAACCTACCGACGAATGGCAGAAGATACAATCAATGTTGCCATACAACGAGCCAATTTATCAATGACACCATCGTTGACCGCCACACTTCCAATTCATGGCTATCTGGAAGAAACGGATTTCAATAGCGCATTGTATTATTACGGTACTGACCAGGAACACATCCTGGCGCTGGTAAAACAACAACCATCCCTTGGTGATCTGATCCACGACCATTTTCCATATATAAAAGCAGAGATACATTGGGCAGTGAAAGAAGAGATGTGCATGACGATAGAAGATTTTCTGGCCCGCAGAAGCCGGATGTTATTTCTTGATGCCAGGGCATCAGTTGAAGCGGCCCCAGTAGTTGCTCAGGTGATGTCAGCCTTGTTGCGAAAGGACGAATCATGGGTCAGCCAACAGATCGAAGCGTATTCTTTTCTGGCAAAGAACTATCTTCCATCTGACAAATCAGTTAACGAATAATCGGGAATATATGGCGGAACATTTTATCGGTGAATTTTTTGGCACCATGTTTTTACTCATTCTGGGATGTGGTGTAGTCGCCAATGTATTGCTGCATCAATCAAAGGGTCAGCATGGGGGATGGATAGTGATCACCTTTGGCTGGGCAATGGGGGTATTCGTTGGTGTATATACAGCGGTAAATCTGGGAGGAAGTGGCCACCTGAATCCTGCGATCACACTTGCGCTTGCCTTTTTCAAGGATTTTAATAAAGCCCTGATATTACCATATATCCTTGCTCAGATGTCAGGAGCGATAGTGGGGAGCGGTCTCGTATGGCTGATGTACAAACAACATTTTGATATTACGGAAGATAAGAATCTGGTCAGGGCCGTGTTTTGTAATTCGCCGGCTATCCGTAACACCTGGTACAACCTTTTTACGGAGATCATAGCCACCTTTGTCCTTGGATTTGGTGCCTTGGCAATGTCCAAACCTACTGATGCACTTGGGACTTTGAATGCATTACCAGTTGCTTTGCTTGTTTTGGGAATCGGTTTATCATTAGGTGGTCCTACCGGATATGCGATCAATCCTGCCAGGGATCTGGGGCCGAGGATTGCTCATTTTTTATTGCCGATCAAAACAAAAGGACATAGTGACTGGAGTTATTCATGGATTCCAGTAGCCGGTCCGATCATTGGTGCATCGATGGCTGTACTTATTTATAATATGCTTTAATATGAAAATCATACTTATTGTTGTTGCGTTAATTATTCCTATTGCTGGATTCTCGCAGACGCCTGAAGAGAAGTTAGTGCAAATGGGGATAACACTTCCGCCGGCACCTAATCCGGCAGCTAATTATGTCAATGCTGTACGGAC
>JAWXAW010000283.1:0-4126 GCA_034439675.1 Saprospiraceae bacterium
ACAGTGATTCAAGTATTACAATCCACCAGTAAAATCAGTAGGCGTTGTTAAAAGGGAATTGGTATGATCCAGATGCGCTTTAGCCCATATACCCAAGGCATCACGGTCAACTTTATGTGTTCCGGGGTAATGATGCAGTATGAGATTAAGCCCTATGGCATCTACAAGCCATTTCTTTTCTTCAAGCGTATCGGGATTGAAATAGGGATCTTTGTCACCTACAAAGTAATGAGCCGGAATCTGGTGGAAATATTCCTTTCGGCGGCCAAAGTATAAATCATCCGGCAAGCCGCCAGCCCATAGCAATAAGAAATCGGCACGGGGAGCGATATCATGGAGCCATCGCAATAAGGTGGTCACCCCTTGCGAAAATCCAAGGTAAATGACCTTCACCTCTGGGTTTTTGTCCCATCTAATTTTGGCACGGAGCAGTTCCAGAAATCCAATCAAATCAGCGATTTCATCCAGCCTGTCTTCGCGCGTCATCCAACTGGCTACCGGACGCTCATTGACCCCTTCAAAGTAAAATCTGTTAAGTCCTTCAGGTGCAATGACAAAATGGGTTCGGGGATCAAGGAACTCAAAGCGCTGTACAAAATACTTGCCTAACTGGCCGTAGCCATGCAGACAAACCCAGACAAAACGAGTCTCCCCCGTCATCGTACCATGCGTAAAGTAATGCCCGGTTTTTTCCGCTCTGATCTTGTAATGAGCTCCCATTTCTTTTTGGTTATTCTTTCTTTGGCCTGCCCAGAATATCCTTGTCTTCCTTCCTATCCTTTCGCTCATCCGTAAATGGAGGCTCGGTTAACTTTACCTCATCATAGAGTTCTTCCTTGTAAACCCACTTCCCTTTCTGAAGGATCCATGCTTCCATACTCCCATCTGAAACAGGTAGCGCTTCCCCTTCCGGACCGATGCCTGGAAGACTTTCAGTATGATCATGCACGATTCCCTGCAGCTGGGGATCATAAAGCATGCGGGCAGGAGATATGTCACCATAAGTCATTAACAACCTCGTTTTCGCTTCGCCGTTTCCTATGAAGACAGGCAGCCCCAGTCGGGGCTCATCACCCGAAAGATCAAGGATGTCAGCCACTTTTGTACTGATCAGCCTGTCCTCCGCATTATAACCGAGGAGTGTATAATATTTGACGCCTCCGGATTCAAAGGGAATGATACTGTAATAAAGACAGCCATACCATCCGGAAGGTGTGTAAATGGAATATTCAGATCCATTGATAAAAGGTCGCTTGTCCTTAAACCAGACCACCCGATCAGCCCATTGTAAAAAACCACTATACTTATGTTCGTTGTCTGATATCCGGAGTTGCCACGTCACCAGCCTGAAGTCAGCGCCATGAAGCACCGAAAGCCATGGTATGCTATCCATGCTGACAGCATAAGAACCCGTGTCCAGCAGGAAACTATCAATCAGTGTAACCAATCGCTCATTTGACCTGATCCTATGTTTATCCAACTGGGCATTGACAGCGTTATCTGCGTTAAAAGCTATTTCATCTCTTAGCCGCTCCAGCTCCTGCGATTGTCCAAAGAGCCAGGAAATACTGAGAAGGGATACTGCCAAAAGATAAAGTCGTCGTTTCATGCGCTTATTAACGAATCCGGTTAAAAAAGGATTGTATTTCCCTGAAATAATAAACCTTTCCTGAAGGTAAGAGTTCCTTTATAAATGCAGAAAAATTCCGGAATGCAGATATCAGCAACATATTACAGACAAATTGGATACTTTTGTCGTCCATGAACATCTTTAGGGGACTTTCAGCACTGCCGGAGTTCAGTAATTCTGTCATCACGATTGGCAGTTTTGATGGCGTGCACCAAGGTCACCAGAAAATCCTCAAAAGGATCCAGCAACTAGCTGAAGAAAATGACGGTGTTGATGTCGTCATTACATTCCATCCTCACCCTCGTGAAATCGTTTATCCCAAAGATGATGATCTGCAGATCCTGACCACGCTTGATGAAAAGCTGGAGTACTTCAGACGATCCGGTGTCTCAAATGTGGTCGTAGTGCCTTTTACAATCGAATTTTCACAGCAACCCGCCCAGGAATACATCGAAAAATTTATTGTTTCCAGGTTTCACCCAAAATATATTGTCATCGGCTACGATCACAGGTTTGGGCTAAACCGCGCCGGCAATGTTCATTTGTTGAAGATGTATGGGGAAGATCACGGCTATCAAGTAGTGCGGATTGAAGAAGAGGAATTGAAGGATATCACGATCAGTTCCACTAAGATCCGGCTTGCATTACAAAACAATAACATCGATCTCGCCAATAGTTTACTCGGTCACCCTTACATGATTAAGGGCCAGGTGGTGACAGGTAACAGGCTCGGACACCATATTGGCTATCCAACAGCCAATCTCCAGTTTACAGACCAAAAGAAGCTTCTTCCAAAAGATGGAATTTTTGCCGCTACGGCTACGCTGAGTGGTGTTGAGTATAAAGGCATGCTCTATATAGGTCTTCGCCCATCTATCGAATCAGCTTCGGAGCGCCGTGTCGAAATACATTTGTTCGATTTTGATCGTCAAATCTATGACCAGGATATCACCGTCGAGATCTATAAATTTATCAGGGGAGACAGGAAGTTCCCCAGCATGGAAGGTCTTAAAGCTGCGATGGCGGAGGATGAGTTATCGGTCAGGAAATATTTCAGGGGTTCTACACTTGCACAGGCTGATGTAGCAACCGTCATACTCAATTACAATGGTAAAAATTACCTCGAGCGCTTTCTGCCTTTTTTCAGATCAAGCCGATTTCCAAACGAAAAAATCTATGTCGCCGATAATGCTTCTACAGATGGTTCTGTGAAGTGGCTGAAGTCCAAATATCCGGATATTGAATGTATCAGCCTGAGCAGTAATGCAGGTTATGCAGGTGGTTATAATGAAGCCTTAAACCGGATACAAGCTAAATATTATGCGCTGGTCAATAGTGATATTGAAATCACATCGCAATGGTTGCAACCCATTATCGAGATGATGGAACTTGACCCCACTATTGCTGCTGTACAACCGAAAATATTAGCAGAGTCAAGAAGGGGGTATTATGAATATGCCGGAGCAGGAGGAGGCTTTATGGATTCCTTAGGCTATCCGTTTTGTCGTGGCCGTATTTTACAAAATCTTGAACGGGATACCGGCCAGTATGAATCAGCCATACCCATCTTTTGGGCTTCCGGCGCTGCCTTAGTCATTCGCAGTGATGCATTTCATGAAATGGGTGGATTTGATGCAGATTACTTTGCTCACCAAGAAGAAATTGACCTCGCCTGGAGACTGTTGCTCCGCAATTATAAAATCATGTCCTGCCCGCAGTCCGTTGTATATCATGTAGGCGGGGGAACACTAAGCTACAGCAGTCCTGAAAAAATATATCTCAATTTCAGAAACAACCTGATCACTCTTTTCAAGTATTTGCCGAAACCGGATTTCATCCCTGTTGTTTCTCTAAGATGGCTATTTGATGGTTTTGCCGGCCTTCGTTTCCTTACCAAAGGGCAGTTCGCAAATGCATTCGCCATCATCAGGGCGCATTATTACATTTATGGTCATATCCGGGGCATTCTGCAGAAAAGAAAAGATCTCGGTGAGCAATTTACCAGGCAACCACTGGCAAAACTACCAGGTGTATACCAAGGTAGCATCATTATGGATTACTATCTTCGTTGGAAGCGTAAATTCAGTGATCTTTTCCCTTCATGAAAAACCGGCTCACGGTCCTCTTCCAAAATGACACTATCCTCGCGCTGGATAAACCGGCAGGTTTACTAAGTGTGCCTGACAGATATAAGGAAGATAAGCCCTCTCTGGCCCAATTAGCCTTGTATGCATACCCAACTGCAAGACCATTGCACCGACTGGATTTTGAAACTAGCGGAATCTTACTCTTTAGCCTTCACCCAGACACATTTGGATGGTACAGCGACCAGTTTGAACACAGAACAATATCCAAAAGATACACTGCTGTAACGGAGGGCAGATGCCTTGAGTCTGAAGGCCTTATCGATGCTCCCCTCTTTACACAAACTATCGGGAAAGTCGTGATTTCAAAGCGCGGTAAACCTAGCCAGACCCGATGGAATCTGATCGAAGG
>JAWXAW010000284.1:0-5586 GCA_034439675.1 Saprospiraceae bacterium
CAACTAAAGTGCTGGCGGCGAAAACGCCATCCAGCGGCAAATCCCATAAACCATAAGCCTATAAGCTATAAACATATAAACCTATAAACATATAAACCTATAAACCTATAAACCTATAAACCTATAAACCAAGTTAATGGTCAAGCCTTGCTTGACGACATTAACTCTTCACCGACGCACTATACTTCTCCACAAACGCTTTCATCTCACTGACCATCTTTGGGCTACCGATGGATATGGTGGCGCGCTGATGCAGATCATGGACAGGTAGGTCAAGAATTCTTTCCAGGTTACAGGTGATGGCGATACCTCCAGCCTGCTCAACAATCATTGCCATTGGATTGCATTCATATAAAAGCCGCAGTTTGCCTTTAGGATACTTACGGGTATGGGGATAAAGGAAGATACCCCCCTGAATCATGATGCGATGAATGTCTGACACCATCGAACCAATATATCTCAGACCAAAGTTCATATCTGAACAATGGTCAATATACCGGCGCATCTCGAGGTCAAACTTGAGATAGTATCCCTGGTTGACGGCATAATACGCGCCATCCTCCGGAATCTTGATATCACGATGTGAAATGCAAAATTCACCGATAGATGGATCGAGCGTAAACCCATTGACGCCATGACCTGTGGTATACACGAGGATCGTTGAGGTCCCATACAGCACATATCCGGCGGCTACCAATGAAGTACCTGGCTGGAGAAAATCATCGATGTTAATAGGTCCGGCAGGATCAGATATGCGCCGATAGATGCTGAAGATGGTACCTACGGATACATTGACATCGATATTGCTGGAGCCATCCAGCGGATCAAAAACAACCACATACTTTGGTTTCTTCTTCGCGACAGGTGGGAGGGCAACAAAATTTTCCAGCTCTTCTGAAGCGATAGCTGCACATTCACCGCTGTTACCAAGACACTCAATGAGTTTATCATTAGCATAGATATCCAGCTTTTGCACGGTATCGCCTGATTCATTTTCAGCTCCGGCGACGCCAAGGATATTGACCAGACCGGCTTTATTCACTTCACGGTTGATGATCTTTGCAGCGACTCCAATGTCACGAAGCAGGTTGGTTAATTCTCCGGTGGAGCTGGTATATTCCTTTTGCTGTTTAAGGATAAACTCATCTAAGGTGATGATACGGTTTCGGTATGATGTTTCCATTGAACTCTAATTTATGGGCTTTTTAATACCCGCCATAATATCTTCTCAAAAACCACTCCACAGAGAGTGCCGCCAGCAAAACAAGGCATAGCCACTTGAGGTGAATCAACGGCCTGGTCTGCGTGCTGCTATATAGTACAGGTTTTATCGTCTCATTTGAAAGTATCTGCTCCCCCAGCCGGGCCATCTGGTCCGGGTATAAAAATTCTCCCCCTTGCTGGGAAACTAATTGCCGGAGCAATCCATGATCGGCAGTGGAAGACATTGCTTCAAGTAATACAGGCTGCACTACAAACTTGCCATCACTGGTCTGGCGTACACCGTTGAGCTCAGTGGTAGCTGTATAAGAATAACTTCCTTCCGGAAACCTTCCGATATCAAGAGCGTACGATTGGTCTGAAGTATTGAAGGTGTAGTCAAATTCCTGCTTCTCCTGGTTCCTGATTTTCAGGAACACCTCAGGGGTATTGATCAGTTCGTAATTATCATTATACAATTCGGCCTGGAATGAAATTTCCTCCAGCTCGGTAAATAGTTTTTTTGGCGTGTTAACTCTAAATTTCCGTTTATCTGATTTGGTGGAAACGTACTGGCAAAGCTGGCTCAGCAATTCATGCGTTATTTCCTTTGAGCCGTTCTGCAACTGATCATACAACTGCCATTTCCAGATGCCTTCACCGGCAATAATGCAGGTTCTGATGTCATTGGCTTCGCCCATGAGGATCAAAGGAAACTCTGTATCCACCTGCCCGATTTTCTGATAAGCCAGCACCTGTGCCGAAGGGGAGGCAGCATACTCTCCAAACGGGGAGAGCAACGGACTGAAAGAACTGAGTTTGCTTCTCAAATCCTCAGAAGTATTAAAACTATTAAACCCGGGATTATAGATCATCGTCACCTCATTGGGTGAGCGGTTTCCGGTATAGTCAATATTCAATAGGGTTTGTGCATTGTTAAACGCATACAGATCCGTCTGATAGCCGGTCACGAATATTTTAGGGATTTGCTGCTTATTGATTTCATCTAATATGGATTGGATCAGATACTTCGATGAAGGTAGCTGATGAAGTACCACCAGATCATACTTTTTGAGGTCGTTAGCAGAAAAATCTGCCGCCATCTTTGTATCAACCTCATAGTTGCGCTGCTCGAGTAGTGCAGCCTTCCAAACCGCCAGATCCGGGTGTGGACTATTGGCTAATAACAATACCTTCAAACGTCCATCAATCACCTCTACAAAAAAATCACGAACGTTGTTGACGTAGGTTACTTCATTCCGGACCTGCAGGAGTTGAACCCGATATCGCAGCACCCCACTCTGCTTAGCTTCGATGATGACCTCTTTCGTATCAAACCACGAGTCTGTTGTGATATTGATCGGTATTCTTTCGAGCAGTATATTCTGATTGTCCAGGATTTGCCTCACTTCCAGTGCAGAAGTTGCACCTGGCAATCGCATCGCGGCGATATCGACCTGGACTGCAAACTTGTCACCGAGATAAGCTATGCTGTTGTGAAATACATCCTTGACTTGCAGATCTGTTTTCCGGATCGTATCTCCGAGGGCGATGACCGAAAGAGGTGCTTTCTGGCCTGAAGTCAGATAGAGTGGATTTCTGCCCCTGTTGATGGCTCCATCTGTGGCCACGATGACAGCCCCTACATTTTGACCCACATACTGCTCCTGGAGATAGGTCATAAACTCTCCCAGGTCGCTGGCCTGGTCATCAAGTACCCAATTGTCAACCGTTTCCACCTCCTCCCCGAAACCGATTTTATGCACTTCATACTTCTCCGCCAACTTTGCACTGAGATCATTTAATGCCGTCATGTATGCTGTAGAGTCTGCCTTTGAAAGCGCTGACCGGATACTGGCAGATTGATCCTGAGCGATAACGATGACAGGTGGTTCTGTACGGTTCTGAAGCAATTTAAGCAGTGGTGCTAGTAATAGACAACTCAATACCGTCACCACAATGCCTCTGAGCATAGCCATAATATACTTGAGCAGTGGGGACTGATCTGAAAAAGTTACATCCTTCCTGTATAGCAAAACTGCTGCTGCAACCCCCGCCAACACACAAAAAATAAGATACCAGGATGGATATTGCCAGTTAAGATTCTGCACGCTTCAGGTTAAATTAGAATTAGACTAGAATGATTAAACGTACACAAAGATTGAAAAAATATCCAACCCCGATGATGGCTAAAAGTAAGCCTCCGGATCAAATTTTTAAACCTTTCGGACGTTTAAGGGGTATCTTTAGAGCCAGTTTTGACCAATTTTCAGCCTTATGAACAGATTTCGCTTAGTGAGATCTATCGTCTTTATTCTTGGAATGCTCCTGTCTGCAGGCACCATGAGAGCCTCCTATATCCTGATACCGATGGATGAATCTCAGCGTAATCACCTGAAAGCATACGGTATCACCTACTGGGTGCTGGATGCCGGCGTCGAAGCGTATTGGTTACTCAATTACAAGGGTGGATCTTTCGCCTTTGAAGCCAATGAACTCTTTGAAAAGGAATGCAAAACCAGGGATGTTTCTTTTCTGGTCATCTCTAATGGTGAATTTGCCCGGATTCGGACCGAGATCAGTAACCCTGAAGCTAATATGGAGACGATCAAACTGGAAGCTCCTCCCAAAATCGCAGTTTATACCCCTGATTTTGATTCAAGGGGTGAACGGGTTCAACCCTGGGATGATGCCGTGACCCTGGTTTTGACCTATGCGGAAATTCCCTATGATAAAATTTATGACCGCGAGGTGCTGCAAGGAAAACTGGCGGAATACGATTGGCTCCACCTTCATCATGAAGATTTCACCGGCCAATACGGTAAATTCTACAAATCCTTCAGCATGCAGCCTTGGTACCGTGAGAATCAACGTATCCAGGAAGAACTCGCCACAAGCCTCGGGTATTCAAAAGTCTCTCAATTGAAACTGGCTGTAGTGAAAGAGATCAGGGACTATGTTGGCGGTGGTGGTTTTATGTTTGCCATGTGCAGTGCGACAGATTCATATGACATTGCCCTGGCAGCTGAAGGCATTGATATATGTGCTGACGTGTTTGACGGTGATGCACAGGACCCACAGGCGCAATCCAAACTTGATTTCAGTAAATGCTTTGCCTTTAAAGATTTTCAACTTGTGACCAACCCTATGGAATATGAATTTTCAACGATCGATCACAGGGATAGAAATGTATTACCTGAACGAGATTATTTCACGTTGTTCAATTTTTCAGCAAAATGGGATCCGATTCCGACCATGCTGACGCAATGTCATACGACGACGGTGAAAGGATTTATGGGGCAGACCACTGCATTTGACAAAAACTATATCAAATCAGATGTGCTCATCCTTGGCGAAAACAAGCCGGAAAATGAAGTGCGGTATATCCATAGTACGTTTGGCTTTGGTACCTGGACTTTTTACGGAGGCCATGATCCGGAAGACTACAGACATTATGTGACTGATCCTGACACCGACCTTAACCTGCACCCTAACAGTCCAGGTTACCGACTCATCCTCAACAATATCTTGTTTCCTGCTGCAGAGAAAAAGAAAAGGAAGACCTGATTTGTATAAAACTATTCCAGTTCTAATTCTTTTTTGAAAGCCTCCTCTTCAGTCGCCATCTGTCGATAGTCAGGTATTGAACTGCCCCTTTAAACAAAAGCCAGGCTTGCCTGATCTCGGAAGGCTTTGGTTGAAAACCTTGCGAAACTTTCGGGTAGCCGAGCATGGGCAAAAGATCAAAGGTCATAATTTCAAAAATCTGAATCTGTTCAGTCTTCAGTGTTTTTTTCCAATGGTCAATTCGCTCCGGTAACGGCAATTGCCCGACAAGCTGATGATTTGATTTTGTAAACGCAGGCACATCAAAGCCCTCTCCCCGGATCATGCCTGGTTCATAATACACGCCAAGGAACTTACAGATCCGCTTGCATTCTTCCTCCGGGTGAAGCACCAGTTGCTCGTAATGCACCCGAAGACAACGGTCGGGAAATGCTGATTCACAAGCCATGCCGACACACAAGGGCTCTATCCATTTCAACGCAGCAAATACCGGATCATTACTACCCCAGTCAAGACTGAATTGGGAGGCCATGACAGCGCGCCCATCCCTGATGATATGTATATAAAGGCAATCAGGGTAATGTTGGTTGAGAAAATCACTATGCCGGAGATTGACAGGTGTATGATCAATCCAAAATCTCGCGGCGCCTTTGTCTTTCCATCCTGCATACTGATCTACAATAGATCGTATCAATGCGCCATGTCCGGACGAATCCAAAGAGGGCTCATCAACTTCAAAATTCCATAACCTGAAACGGGGATGATCTTTAATATACCTGATGATTTCCTTGGGCGTGAAAGCAGAGGCATCAAACTGTG
>JAWXAW010000285.1:0-27525 GCA_034439675.1 Saprospiraceae bacterium
TCCCGGGAACACGCCCCACCGAAGCAAATTTCTCCTGGTAATCAACAGACAAAGGGAAAAAAGGCTGACCTTCTTTAGCATCCTTGTTAGAAACCACTGTCGCAAGGAGCATTGTATCTCCCAGGCGGATCATGGCTGATCCATGTGCCTGAGCCGCTAGCTTTCCGGTCTCCATGATCACTTCCCTGCCATCAGGCAACAGAAAGGTCTGGGTAATTGGAATCTGAACACCCATATAATTTTATTTTAATTTGTTATTGTATGATTATCAATGTCATAATAGCATCTGATAGGTATGTTTGCCGGAAACTATTGGGTATAGGGCTACTGCCGGAATGATCCAGGATCCAAGGCAAAAAACAACCTTTAATTGAGAATATCTTGATCTACAGGCAATTACAAATGCAATACCCTCTGCAAACAGAGCGAAAGCATTATTTTCTGATACCCAACTTTTCGATGATTTCGCGATATCCCTGGATATCCTTTTTCATGAGGTAATGCAGCAGACGTTTGCGTTGACCTACCATGGTCAGGAGCGCACGCTTACAAGAATTGTCCTTATGATTAGACTGAAGGTGCTTGGACAACTCATTGATCCTGAGGGTCATCAAGGCAACCTGTGACTCGGTAGAACCAGTATTTGTAGCGGTACCACCAAATTGTGTGAAGAGATCGTTCTTCTTTTGTGCTGTTAAATAAATCGGCATGTCATTTGACGCTTTAAAAATGACTAAATAATAGGTTTACAATTTTTCGAGGCGCAAAGATATGGATTTATAAGAGAAATATGCAGCCTTCTCATTTTTTACTCCGCTCCAATTCCTTCGCTTCATCCCACAAAGCATCCATCTCACCTAATGTCATCTCTTTCAATGGCTTAGGCGCATGAGCCTCTATATACTCAAACCGCCTTTTAAACTTCTGATTAACCCTTTCTAATGACGTCTCAGGGTCTATTCCCTTATATCTGGCATAGTTGATCAGCGAAAAGAGGATGTCCCCAAACTCGTTTTCTAACTCTTCTTTGGAAGCCCCATTTTCAACAATTTCCTTAAACTCACCAATCTCTTCCTCCACCTTATCCCACACCTGTTCGTCATTGTCCCATTCAAAACCTACCTGCCGCGTTTTATCCTGCATCCTGTATGCCTTGATCATTGCCGGCAGGGAATCCGGAACTCCGGAAAGAACAGACTTCTTACCCTCACTCATCTTTATAGTCTCCCAGTTCCGCTTGACCTCTTCCTCTCCAGTGACTATAACTTCCCCATAGATATGAGGATGCCTCCTGATCAACTTTTCACAGATCTGTTCTGTCACAGACCCTATATCAAACTGCCCCTGCTCTTTGCCAAGACGAGCATAAAACACAACATGCAATAACAGATCCCCGAGCTCCTCCCCTATACCCTTCCAATCCTCTTTGAGTATCGCATCAGCCAGTTCATAGGTCTCCTCTATCGTCAGATTACGCAACGAATGTATATCCTGCTTCTTGTCCCACGGACACTGCTCCCGCAACTCATCCATTATCTTCAGTAGTCGCCCAAATGACTCTAATCGCTGATCATTCATTTTTAATTAGTATATACTTTTACCTCTTTTCTTTAATCAAACTCACAACTCATACTTCAACTCCCTCAGTAGAAACAACTTTCATACTCATACTTCGACTCAGCACAAGCCTCACTCACAACCCACAACCCCACAACTCACAACTCACATCGCTCTTCACTTTTCACATATTTTTGCCCCCGCCCCCCGTGTTGCCCTCACACGCTTCCTTTCGCGTGCAAACCCTGGGGAGGCAAGTTTTCCCTTCCACTATGCGTTTCCACAGGGCGAAATGGGTCACATTTTTCATACTTCGACTCAGCACATCGCTTTTCATACTTTGACTCCCTCAGCACAGGCAACTTTCTCAACTCACGCCTCACAACTCACAACTCACAACTCACAACTCACAACTCACGTCTCACAACTCACAGCTCACAACTTTGCTTAATCTAAAAAATGCCCCATCAAATCCCGCTTTACCCGCAGGTACTCCTCACTATCCTCTGTAGGTGCTATCATCAATGGTAATCTGTCTACTATTTCAATTCCATCGCGCTCGAGGGATGTTATTTTTTCAGGATTATTGGTCAAAAGTAGGATTCTCCGGATGCCCATGTCTTTGAGGATAAGTGTGGCCGTGTGATACTCCCGCTCATCCGTCTCAAAACCAAGCTGGTGATTTGCATCAATCGTGTTGAATCCTTCATCCTGCAGGTTGTAAGCCTTGAGTTTATTAATGAGCCCTATGCCACGTCCTTCCTGTCTTAAATAGATCAGGACACCCTTCTCCTTCGAGATCACTTCCAGGCTTTTTGCCAATTGTGGTCCGCAATCACATCGCTGTGATCCCAGGACATCACCTGTAAAGCATTCGGAATGCACTCTTACAGTCACGATCCCTGAAGTATCCAGTCCGGGAGGATAAATCACGAGGTGAGGCATAGGTTCAGATTCATGATCAGCGTAGGCATCGATGTACCAATGGCCTGAGGAAGTCGGAATACTTGAATGAACTTGCTTTTGCATGGACGTGTAACAAAGAAGTGCGTTAAAGGTAAAGGAAGAAGGAGATAATTTTAAGGCAGTGCCGGGAATGGCACGAATTCCTGCTTATTGCAGCACAACAAGGGAGGGGAACTTGGCTCGATCGGGGAATCCAATCGAAACCAATCCGACATCATCATTGGCTATTTCCGGCTGGTACTCAATTTTACCAGGAAGACAAGGCCACTAGTGATGAAAACAGTAAGGGTGACAAGTAAAATTAACATATGTGCTATGTGATGATCGTTTCGTTAACTGCGGCTAAGGTGAGAAATTTTTATATCTTTTAATAGCCTTTCAACGAAATTAAATTTCTTGTGTTGTGCGTGCTGTTAGACAATGCGTAAAGCATTTACTAGGTTTGTAATATGTAGCTTTAACCAAAATATCAGGATCAGAATGAAATCAATTGCGACCTCTTTATTCTTTGCACTTCTCCTCCTCATTACCTCCGGCCTGACAGCTCAGGCAGGGGCCGAGGCTATTTATAAGGATATCAAAAAGCTAGGTGTTTTAGCCAATGTACTCTATGTTGCCGCTCATCCCGATGATGAAAACACCAGGTTGATCAGTTACCTGTCCAATCACCTGTCTGTCAATACCACTTACCTCTCCCTGACCCGTGGAGACGGAGGACAGAATCTCATCGGTCCGGAAATCCGGGAAATGCTTGGCCTTATTCGTACCCACGAACTTCTGGGCGCAAGGGACATCGATGGAGGACATCAACTTTTCACCCGGGCTAACGACTTCGGGTATTCCAAAACACCAGCCGAAACCTTCAATATTTGGGATCGTGAAGAGGTCCTGAGCGATGTCGTATGGGCTATCCGGGCCACAAAAGCAGATGTTATTATCAACAGATTCAGTACGGATGCCTCGAGGCCAAATCACGGGCATCATACTGCTTCGGCTATCCTGGCTTTGGAAGCTTTTGACCTGGCAGCAAATAATTCTTCTTTCCCTGATCAGCTGTCCATCGTGACACCATGGCAGCCTCGTCGCATTTTCTGGAACACGAGTTACTGGTTTTATGGATCCAGAGAAGCTTTTGACAAAGCAGATAAATCAAAAATGCTTGCTATTGATATTGGTTCATTCGATCCTGTAACAGGCGAATCCAATAGCGAGATCGCCGGCCGAAGCAGAAGTATGCACAAAAGCCAGGGTTTCGGATCTGCCGAAACAAGAGGAGAAAGCCTGGATTATATCGACCTGCTCAAAGATGCAGAAGGCACCATTCCAAAATCTTTATTTGAAGGCATCGATATCACATGGAACAGAGTTTCAGGTGGATCTGTTATTGCTCCACTTGTACAGGAGCTGGAATCCTCCTTTGATTTTAAATCACCATCCAGTAGCATCCCACAATTACTCCGGTTACAAAAATCAATTCTTGCATTGCCGGATTCCGATTGGAAAAGAATTAAACTCGCCGATTGTGAGAAACTCATGAAGGACTGTCTGGGATTGTTTGTCGAAGTGCGCACTAATAAATTCAAAGCCAGCCCGGGTTCTAAATTACTTGTGACGCTTGAGGTCATCAACCGATCCGGTATGGAAGTGCGGTTGGTTTCCATGGAGGTTACTTCTAATGATACAGTTTTCGCGCTGCCCTCGACATTATTGTACAACCAAGGCTTTACGAAAGAAATTACTATCCAGACACCTGAAAATCTCAACATGCCTTATTGGTTGGTTCAACATCCTGAGGAAGGAATGTACGTTGTAGAGGACCAGATAAAACGGGGAACGCCTGCAGATCCCCCTTCGATAAGGGCAGCCATAAAAGTTAACGTGAACGGATCACTTTTTACAATAGTGACGCCAGTAATTTATAAAACGGTGGATCCCGCAGAAGGTGAAGTGACAAGGCCGCTATCGATCATACCACCTGTGACAGTCGAATCAACGGATGAAGTCCTCATGTTTAATCAAGGACATGAACGTTTCATTCAACTTACACTTGCTGCAGGACAAGATAGTGTGAAAGGTGATCTGCACCTAAAAACATCCGTTCCCGGTTGGAAAGTCTCACCTGCTATCATTCCTTGGTCCTTTGACAAAGCAGGTGAATCCACTACAGTTCAATGCACCGTCACCCCTCCGGGAAATGCGTCCAGGGCGGATTTGATCCCTGAAATTAGGATCGGCGATGATACCTATCATCACAAAATCACAACCATGGATTATGATCACCTGCCTTATATGTCAGTTGTAAGTGATGCCACTGTACATCTACAGAGTCTTGATATCAAAACCACGCCCAGAACGATTGCTTATATCACAGGCGCCGGCGACGATGTTCCCGCATCTTTAGAGCAGATCGGATATGATATTGATATCATTGATATCGAATCCTTATCTTCTTCTTCTGTTGCCAAATACCAGGTGGTGTTGCTGGGCATCAGAGCCTTCAATACGATTGATGCTTTAGCCTATAAAAATAAAATATTGTTTGATTGGGTTCGCGAAGGTGGCACCATGATCGTCCAATACAATGTCAGCAGAGGTTTGATAACCGAAGAAATAGCACCGTATTCACTTTCATTGTCAAGAGATAGAATTACTGAAGAAAATGCTCCGGTGACAATACTCAATTCCACACATGACGTTTTCAATTACCCCAACAAAATAAACACTGACGATTTCAATGGCTGGGTACAAGAGCGTGGCTTGTATTTTCCAAATAAATGGGATGAGGCATTCACCCCATTACTTGAAATGAATGATACTGGTGAGTCCCCAACCAAGGGCGCTTTACTAGTTGCCCCATACGGTGAAGGGTATTATGTCTATAGTGGCCTCTCCTGGTTCAGACACCTCCCCGCCGGAAACCCAGGCCCCTATCGACTTCTCAGTAACCTTGTCTCCCTTGGTTTCAAAAAAAATAAGTCCTAATTAAATCACTCCATCACCAGATTACTAAATCACTCCATCACTAAATGCCTAAACCTATCTCCTGGTCCCGGACCTACTTCCTCATCCTCCTGTATAATGCCATCCTGGTCCTTCTTTTTTTTCTGATCCGGCAGTACTTTAATATCAATTAAGCATGAGTTCACTGGATTGGATAGTCCTGATCAGCGCCACTGTTTTCATTGTTTCTTATGGAATATGGAAAACACGTAAGAATAAAAACATCGATGCTTATCTCATGGGGGGGCATACGACCAAGTGGTGGACAGTAGGTCTTTCGGTGATGGCTACGCAGGCGAGCGCGATTACCTTCCTTTCAACGCCTGGGCAGGCTTTTGATGATGGATTGCGTTTTGTCCAGTTCTACTTTGGCCTACCGATCGCAATGGTCATCATTTGTATCATATTCATACCCAGGTTTGTCGGGATGAAAGTGATTACCGTGTATGAGTTTCTCGAACAACGATTTGACTTGAAGACACGATTGCTGGCTGCTTTTTTATTTTTACTACAACGTGGGCTAGGCACCGGGATTACCATTTTTGCACCAGCCATTATTCTCTCAAGTATCATTGGATGGAATCTCAACCTGACGATTATCACCATGGGTGTTGTGGTCACATTCTACACCACGGTAGGGGGCACAAAGGCAGTAAGTGCTTCGCATGAACTTCAGATGGCTGTAATGATTGGCGGTATCATTACGGCTTTTATCATTACGCTCCATTCATTGCCCAAGGGCATTGGCCTGGTCGATGCCTTGTACATTGCAGGAGCCCATGGCAGACTCAATGTTGTTGATTTTAGTCTTAACTGGAATAGCCGGTACACATTTTGGTCAGGGATCACCGGAGGAACATTCCTTGCTCTTGCCTATTTCGGAACTGACCAATCACAGGCACAGCGTTATATTTCAGGTCAATCGATCCGGGATGGACGTCTGGGCCTTATGTTCAATGCTTTTTTCAAAATTCCGATGCAGTTTTTTATTCTGCTGGCAGGTGTTATGGTGTTTGTTTTCTATCAATTCCAGGCTTCTCCGCTGTTTTTTAATTCGCATGTAGAAAAGGATATCCTGGAAACTTCGGCTGGGCCTGCTTATACCAAGCTTCAGGAAGAATGGAAACTTGAACATGAAAATAGGCAGGCCATTTATGCGCCGGTACTTGCAGGTGAAACCGAGTATCCGGAAAAAACAAGAATGGATGCAAGCGTTGTGAAAGAAAAGGCATTACGTGCAGAAGCAAAAGTTTTGATTGAAAAAAACTTGCCTGAAGTCGAATCCAACGATAAGGATTATGTTTTCCTTCGCTTCATTATTGACTATCTGCCACATGGTTTTATTGGGCTGCTCATCACGACGATCATAGCAGCTGGAATGTCGGCTACCGCTTCAGGGCTCAACGCACTTGGCGCAACAACCACAGTTGATTTTTACAAACGGTTGATACGCGTGGAGGCGAGTGAAAAACATTATGTCTATGCGTCTAAATCCTTTACAGTGATGTGGGGCATTATTGCAATAGGTTTCGCCAGCATCGGCAGCCTTTTCGAAAATCTTATCCAGTTTGTCAATATCATTGGTTCGATTTTTTATGGCACTGTGCTGGGTATTTTCCTGAGCGCCTTTCTGATTCGCAGCATGTCATCCAATGCAGTATTTATCGCCGCCCTGATTGCTCAGACGATAGTACTGGTTTGTTACTGGGCCACCGATATCGGGTTTCTATGGTACAATGTGATCGGCTGTGGAGCAGTTATTTTGATAGGATTGTTCATAGATCCTATTTTAAAATTATCCACAAAGGCTTCCACCTAATACCTGACTCACCACGCATACTTCGACTACCTTCAGTACAAGCAACTTTCACCAAACACAAAAAAAACCCGGAAAGCATTACTTCCCGGGCCTTTAAGACTGGATTTTGATTATCCTTGAATCAAAACATTACTTTATCTTCCACTCTGCGATTGAATCTTCATTCATCCTGATGTAGTCAGGATTATCATCTGCTTTAGCCAACTCAAGTGATTTGGTAGCTGTTTCGATAGCTCCTTTTTTATCACCGAGGTCAGCCTGGATCAAAGACTTGGTTCTCAATACCCAATACTTGTCGTTGCCTTTTTCGATCGAAGTATTGACCCAATCTAATGCTTTGTTCAGATCTTTTTTCTCCGCATAGTAATAAGAAGCTGCTGAAAAATAATCATTGGCCGATGGGCCACCCATCACTTTGGTGATACTGGCTTCAACTGTTTTATCCGTATTAACAGCAATTTCCACTGCAACCCATGTCTTTTCCCAAAGCAGGTATAAATTTCCGCCGTGATTGGTCAGGTTGTCAAATCCCATCATAAAGGTTTCCACATCGATACCTTCAGGCATCATGACAGATTCAGCATTGACGGTGATCGCCTGTACATCAGATTCAAGGTAGCTGCCAAAACTCGTAGATGTATGAGGATATAACATAAATGACCATGTTTTTTTACCCGGCTTGGTCATCAATGCATAAGAACCTTTTTTCACCTCCGCACCTCCAAAAGTCACATCATCGCTAAAGGTAATCTTGGTAGCTGCATTGGCACCTGTGCGCCAAACAGCATCATAAGGTACAACATCACCAAAAATAACCCTGCCCTTTTTACTGGGACGTGCGTATTCAAGGGTCACATCAGTCAAGCCGATTTTTTGCTCCATCTTGGCAGCAGGGCTTGGAGCAGGAGTCTGTAATTGTGCCCGCAGGACGGTCGCCCCCAGCGCAAAAAACATAAATAGGAATACATTTTTTTTCATAATTGGTATAATTTTGAGTTAATGGATATCTTTCGCTAACAAACCTTAGGAGAAAAGGTTGATTGACAAAAATAAAAAAAGCACTCCACATTATGAAGTGCTTTCTGGTGACAGCGCTGGGATTCGAACCCAGGACCCACGGCTTAAAAGGCCGTTGCTCTACCGGCTGAGCTACGCTATCAAAGACACGCTCTTTTGCGCATTGAGGGCGCAAATATATTACTTTTTCATATTGAAGCTAAGGAGTGCCAATCATTTTACCAATTTCATTTCGCCGTAATTTCATCAATCATCACTGTTCTAATCCTTTAGCCAGATTCCTAAGGTTATATTTCTTGCCTTCTTCCGACTCAATTACATGCCTGAAATGCTTTCCGGCTTCCTCTACCAGGGGCGAGACATCCTTGTATCGGGAGGAGTAATGACCGGTGACCAGGCAGGAAACACGGGCTGCTGAAGCCATCATCCCCGCCTGGCTTGACGTGCTGTGACCCGTTTGATCTGCCATTTCTTCAAGGTCGTTCATAAAGGTAGTCTCATGATACAAGACCGAGACACCCTGGATAGAGGGGAGAAGACGCAGATCGTACCTTGTATCGGAACAATAAGCATAACTAAGAGGGGGTAAAGGCTCAAGGATGAAAACCGAAGCAGGAACCCTGCTTCCTAGATTTTCTATTTCCTCCTCACGCTTCACTGCTTTGATCTGAACTGGAGTTAGGCCGTATTCTTGTAACCGCTCTTTGTTCAACCTGATATTCGAACTGAGCTCCCTGAACAAATAACCATTACAGGCGATCCGATGATACAACGGGAATGTCCATATTTCAAAATTCGCCCTTTTAAAGACGCTGCACAGCGTTTCAGGAGATTCTTCTATGATGCTCAATGAAAAGGACAGTTTCAATTCTGTGTAGCCAATGATACACTCAAGAAATCCCTTTAGCCCGACAGGTCCAAATATCGACAACGGCGCTGTCCTGCCAAGATGCGTATAGGAACTGAGTAAGCCCGGCAAACCAAAAATATGATCGCCATGCAAATGACTGATGAGGATGATATCGATTTGAAAAGGTCGCACGCCGGCAGGCCTGAGACGCTCCTGTGTACCTTCGCCACAATCAATAAGACAACATAAATCATTATATTGAACTACCTGCGCAGATGGATGGCGACCATGCATAGGCAGAGCCGATCCGGATCCAATGATGGTCAATGTAAATTCATCCATGAGCAACACCCCATGTTGACAGGATGAATTATAAAGTGAGATTATTCCTCTTCCGAAGCAGGAGCTTCTTCACTTATCTGCCGCTCGGCTTCTTCCATAAAGACATAATCAATGGCTTCAGGAACTGTAGGTATAATAGCGAGAATCGTATCCAACCTGGAGATTTTTATCAGTTTTTCAACACTGGGATGAGCTATACCCGTGATCACATAACTTCCATAATCCTTCCAGAGACGATTTGCAGTGAGAATGGCGCTCAGTCCCGAGGAATCAACGTACTTCACATTGCTGAGGTCAAATATCAGATTCCGTACACCTTCATTTCGAAGAAATACAAATTCCGATTTAAGGTCTGGAGCTATGAGGGAGTTCAGATTCTCTTCGTCAAGGGAAAGAAGGGAATATTTATCCTGTTTATCTAATGTAAACTTCATCTCGATTGGGTTGGAAAATGTCAAATGCCGGGTTCAAAACGGCCCGAGCACAAAAGTACCCTATTTTCATATAATTTCCACCTACCCCCTATTGTAGTTTCAGCAGCTAAGCCTATAATTTGTTCCCCAACCTCCATTGCTACGATTTTAACATAACTAAAACATATAAAATGATGTTGTTGATTATCATTTCTCTTTGTGGTATGTTTAAATGACAAATCGTCACGAATGACTAAACAATAGGTTGATTTGGCAGGTTTATACCTGTATTTTGCTTGTTGGAACCATTTTGGATGAGGATGTTTTACAGATACAGTACATTTATGGAATGTTCTTATATTGGACAATAATTTAATATATTCTACAAGTCACACATGAACAGAAAGTTCTCTCCCAAAGTCAAGAAGATCATTTCCTTCAGCAGAAATGAAGCTTTAAGGCTCGGGCATGATTACATTGGAACTGAACACCTGCTTCTGGGTATGCTTTTCGACAATGATAATCTTGCCGTCCGGGTTTTGGATGCCATGGATGTTGATTTTACGGAACTGAAATTTAAAATTGAGGACACCATCACAGAAAACAGGACTGAAAATACGCCTGTCTCTGCCGGTAATGTCCCCCTCAACAGGCAAGCAGAAAGGGTACTCAAGGTCACTTTTCTGGAAGCCAAAAACCTCAATAGCGACGAAATCAGCCCTGAACATCTTATGCTTTCCATCCTTAAACACGGGGATAATATAGCCAGCAAGGTGTTGTCAGAATTTGATATCAATTACGAATCATATAAGTCAGAATTAGAATACGTTATTCAGGAAGAATCAGGAAATTATCAGGAATTTATGAACCAGGGACCATCAGATTCAGAAGGATCGTACGAAGAAGAAGGAGATAAAGGACAATTTGGTGCAAAACGAGGCACTTCAAAATCCCGGACTCCGGTACTTGACAATTTTGGCAGGGATATTACTCGGCTTGCAGAAGAAGACAAGCTAGACCCGATCATTGGAAGGGAAAATGAAATTGAAAGGGTTTCACAAATCCTGAGCCGCCGTAAAAAGAACAACCCTATCCTGATCGGAGAGCCCGGGGTTGGAAAGACTGCAATCGTTGAGGGCCTCGCACTGCGCATTATGCAGCGTAAGGTGAGCAGAAATCTGTTTGGCAAGCGTATCGTCATGCTTGACCTGGCTGCTCTTGTTGCCGGCACCAAATACCGTGGCCAGTTCGAAGAAAGGATGAAAGCCATCATGGGTGAACTCGAAAAATCAAGGGATGTCATCCTGTTTATTGATGAAATCCATACAATAGTTGGCGCCGGTGGTGCTACCGGATCCCTCGATGCTTCTAATATTTTTAAACCTGCGCTCTCACGCGGAGAGTTACAATGTATTGGCGCATCTACACTAGATGAATATCGTCAGCATATCGAAAAAGACGGTGCGCTTGACAGGCGCTTCCAGAAAGTACTGGTCAATCCGCCTTCCGCTGAAGAAGCTGAACATATACTCCATAACATAAAAGCCAAATACGAGGAATTCCATAATGTCTCTTATTCAGATGAGGCCATAAAGGCTTGTGTCAAACTAAGCGATCGCTATATCAGTGACCGTTTCCTTCCGGATAAAGCCATTGATGTCCTGGATGAAGTCGGAGCAAGAGTCCACCTGAAAAATATCCACGTTCCTAAGTACATTGAAGAACTAGAAGCCCAGATTGAAGAGCTGAAGGAAGAAAAAAATAAAGCCGTCAAAGGTCAGCAATACGAAAAAGCAGCTGACCTGCGCGACCATGAATCAAAGCTTGTCAGAAAGCTTGAGAAAGCAAAAGAAGACTGGGAAGAAGAATCAAAGACCAAGAAATACCCGGTCACTGATGACGATATCGCCGAGGTGGTAGCCATGATGACCGGCATTCCGGTAAAAAGGGTGGCCCAAAGCGAAAGCAAGAAACTGGTCGGCATGACCGATGATCTCAAAAAGGTGATCATCGGACAGGATGAGGCAATCGTGAAGGTCTCAAAGGCAATCCAGCGAAATAGGGTTGGTCTGAAAGACCCCACTAAACCGATCGGATCGTTTATCTTCCTTGGTCCTACCGGAGTAGGTAAAACAGAGCTGGCTAAAGCCTTGGCCAGGTATATGTTTGACACCGAAGATGCCTTGATCAGAATAGACATGAGTGAATACATGGAAAAATTCTCAATCAGCCGTCTGATAGGTGCACCTCCGGGATATGTCGGATATGAAGAGGGTGGTCAGCTTACCGAAAAGGTAAGGAGGAAGCCATATAGTGTGGTCCTGCTGGACGAGATTGAAAAAGCGCACCCCGATGTCTACAACATCCTTCTCCAGGTATTGGATGATGGGCAGTTGACGGACGGTCTGGGACGAAAGGTGGATTTCAAAAACACCCTGATCATTATGACCTCCAATATTGGGGTTCGTCAGTTGAAAGATTTTGGCCAGGGTGTCGGTTTTGCCACTCAAGCCCGTCAGGACGCTTCTCAGGACTTGACCAAATCGGTTATACAGAGTGCCCTAAAACGGACCTTCAGTCCTGAATTCCTCAACAGGATTGATGATGTGGTCATTTTCAATAGTCTCGATCGTGAGCATATCCACAAGATTATTGACATTACCCTGACTGACCTCTACAAACGTATGGCCATCATGGGCTTCATCCTTAAACTCACTCCTGAAGCGAAAGATTTCGTGGCTGAAAAGGGATTTGATCCTCAATTTGGGGCCAGACCATTACATCGGGCTATCCAGAAGTACATTGAAGATCCTCTTGCCGAGTTCATTTTAAATGACAATCCGGTGGAAGGAAGTCACCTTGTGGCCAATCTTAACGTGGAGACTCAGGAATTGGTCATCACCCAGACAATCATGGAAAAAGAAAATACTTGAGAAGTTCACGATACATAACCTTAGTTTTGTGTCCTGAACCTGGATTTATCAAGTTATTCATATTGATTACCCCAGTTTACGAATCCCTTTTGTATTTCCTAAAGGAACAGCACTGTTGCTTTCCTTTTATCTATAACCTAAAGCACTAATCCTTGGCAAAACGATTTCCCAGTAATTACCCACCAACTAAACACGACGAAAACAAATTCCAGATCAATGGGGATATCCGCGTTCAGGATATTCGTCTCGTCGGTGACAATCTTGATGACGTAAGTAAAGTGGCAGGCAAACTGATCGAACCCGGTATTTATCCAACCAGGCAAGTCCGTAACTGGGCTGAAGACATGGGTCAGGACCTCGTGATGATCTCCCCAAATGCAGATCCTCCAGTCTGCCGGATCATCGAATTCAACAAATTCCTCTACAATAAGCGTAAGAAGGAAAAGGAAATCAAAGCCAACACCTCTAAAACAGTCATAAAGGAGATTCGCTTTGGCCCCAATACGGATGAACATGACTTTGAATTTAAGGTCAAGCATGCCCAGAAATTCCTCGAGGAAGGCTCAAAAGTCAAATCATACGTGCATTTCAGGGGCCGGACCATCGTTTTTAAAGAAAGAGGGGAGCTCCTCCTCCTAAAAATGCTCAAAGAGCTGGAAGAATACGGTGCTGCCGAAAGTCTGCCAAAGCTTGAAGGCCGAAGGATGATCGTGATGATCGCTCCGAAAAAGAAAAAGTAATCTTCCCATACACCTCTAGGAAAATAAGGATAGATTGTTATCTTTGCGTTCCTTTTGAATAAAAATCTATAGGCCATGCCAAAGATGAAGACCCATAGCAGCGCGAAAAAGCGTTTTAAAATTACCGGTTCCGGTAAGGTTAAACGTTTTCAGGCGAATAAATCGCACCGTCTGCGCAACAGGGATAAGAACACTAAACTCCGCCTCACGGGCTCCACACTTGTCAGCAATGCTGATGAAGCCAGAGTGAAAAGGATGTTGTGCAAATAACGTAAAGAATTCAAATTCATAACTGTTTGCCAGGACAAAAGCGGTGAAAACCCCCTGTCAGATCAAATTGAAAAGTCATGCCTAGATCAAAAAATTCGGTCGCATCCCGGAAAAGAAGAAAGAAAGTTTTAAAAGCCACACGAGGCTTTTTTGGTGCACGTAAGAACGTTTATACAGTAGCAAAGAATGCCCTTGACAAAGCAATGGGGTATGCTTATGACCACCGTAAGCTCAAGAAACGCGCATTTCGCAGGTTATGGATTGCCCGTATCAATGCAGCCGCAAGGATGAACGGAACTACATACTCTCAGCTGATCAATAAACTGGACAAGGCCAACATACAACTCAATCGGAAGACTTTGGCGGATCTTGCCCTCAATCACCCGGAAGCTTTCAAAGCCGTTTTACAAGCAGCCGGATAGATATATAAATTATTCTGGCAAGTCTCTCACCCTTTCTGAACTAGAATAGTTTACAACCCAGTTTCGAGATTTATCTCCGAATTGGGTTTTTTTATGCCCGCAACTCTCCTCAGGACTATTTCCGCATTGCTTCAACAGGATCCAATCTGGCAGCCTGCCATGCAGGGACCAACCCGGAAAAAATGCCTATCACGAGTGCAAGGATGAGGGCAATCAATATGTTCGTCCAGGAAAGGTATATCTCATAATTGAATACCGAACTCGCCAGCTTCAAAATCCCGAATACAATTAACAATCCTATAAGGGCTCCCACGAGGCACAGCACCACGGATTCTATCAGAAACTCAAGCAGTATGATGATCGGTCTTGCTCCAAGCGCTTTCTTAATGCCGATAATGCTTGTGCGCTCCTTTACGGAGACAAACATAATATTGGCCACACTAAACATACCTACCAGGATTGAAAAGCCACCTATAAAGATCCCAACAATATTCATGGTGGAAAATATAGGTGCCAGCAGATTGGTAAACATAGAAAGCTGGTTAACCGCAAAGTTTTCGGTTTCCCTTGGTTTGATTTTCCTAGCACCGCGCAGAATGCCGGTGATTTCATCTTTAAGATCATCCAGAGAAACACCTTCATTAGCCTTTACATTAAGGGAAGTACCCCAGGAAGATCTCGATCTGACATTGATTAATTTCTTGGCCGTATTAAAACTAATCAGGACTGCCTCATCAAACGAAAATATATTGATGAGCGAATTTCCCTCCTTTTTCAAGACACCGACTATCTGAAAATCCATTCCCTTGATCTTCATTTCCTTTCCAATAGGATCTATTATTCCAAAAAGTTGCTCTGCTAGCACAAACCCAATCACCGCTATGTTGGCACCATTGGTGGCCTCAAGAGGAGTAAAAAAACGTCCATCCTCAAACTCCAGCTTAAACATATCCGCATAATCTTCGGTGACCCCTGCAATCATAGCGCCTTCCAAGCTGTTGGAACCAAACTTCAAGGTTCGGCCAGGAACCCGTATAGAGAAACTGGCTTTATCCGAAAGTTTTGATTTTTCTTTGATATATTCGAGGTCCCCATAACTCACTTCAGGTCGCTGCTGATACTTCCACCAATTTTGCATGGGATCCTCATTCCAGGGCATCTTGGCAACATATAGAATATCATTGCCAAGCTTTTCAAAACTGGCGCTGACGTTTTCTTTGAGTGAATCTACCGCAGACAAAACGGATATAATACAGATGATACCAATACTTATACCAGTAAGGGAAAGGAAACTTCTGAGTTTATTTGCCGCAAGCTGCTGAAACGCCTGAACAATACTTTCGTATATAACTTTAAAAAACATGTGGTTCAAAATTACAGAATACTGCAAATCCGGCTAGGGTATAATCGATTAAGCCAGCCGCAGGAACGACAAGGTAGTGCCCGATCCGCCAAAGAGGCAAAATTATATGCTTACCCGCACAAAATAAGCCAATTACATCTTGCATTTTGCTCCTTCTAAATATTATCTTTGCCGTCCAATTTTTATATCCAACCGCCTTATGCGTACGAAACTTTCACAGTTCGCTTTTGAACTCCCGGAAAAACTTATAGCCAAATATCCCTCCAAAGAAAGAGATGAATCACGGTTGATGGTCATCAACCGGAAGACAGGGTTGATGGAAAATAAAACTTTTAAGGATATCCTTGAGTATTTTGAAGATGGAGACTGCATGGTTTTCAACAATACAAAGGTATTTCCTGCCCGCTTATACGGTAAAAAGGAAAAAACCGATGCTGAAATCGAAGTATTCCTGCTCCGTGAACTGAACTCCAAAGCCAGGCTATGGGACGTCCTCGTGGACCCGGCCAGGAAAATCAGGGTAGGCAACAAACTCTATTTCCTGGATAAAAAGGGCAATGAAATCCTGGTGGCTGAAGTTGTTGACAACACCACTTCCAGGGGAAGAACTATTCGGTTTCTCTTTGATGGCACAGACGAAGAGTTTAGTACACTCCTCAGGTCACAAGGACAGACCCCACTGCCAAAATACATCAATCGCAAGGCAGAAGAACAGGATAAAGAGCGATATCAGACCATTTATGCAAAAGAAGAAGGCGCTGTAGCCGCCCCAACTGCAGGACTCCACTTCACCCGCGAACTGATGAAACGTCTTGAAATAAAAGGAATCAGTTTCGCAGAGCTCACCCTACATGTTGGACTTGGTACCTTCCGAAGTATCGATGTAGAAGATTTATCCAAGCATAAAATGGATGCTGAATATTTTAGGATCACAGATGAAACTTCTGAAATCGTCAATACCTCAAAAAAAGCAGGCCATAAAGTTTGTGTGGTTGGTACCACCTCGATGCGTTCTATAGAATCTGCTGTTTCGGCATCAGGCTTACTAAAGCCCGCTGAAGGTTGGACGAATAAATTCATTTTCCCTCCTTATGAATTCAGTCTGCCGGATGCCATGGTGACTAATTTTCATATGCCAAAATCGAGTTTGCTGATTATGGTATGTGCATTCGGTGGTTATGAACTGATCATGGATGCTTACAAAAAAGCTATTAAAGACAAATACAGGTTTTATACCTATGGAGATGCCATGCTGATCATCTGATCAGTCCCGATACCTTCATATTTGAGCTAATTCCATTTGGCCGTAGCAATCCAGTGGATATATAGGTAGTTAAATACCAGCCCAAATATGCTGTTTCTGCTGACCGGATGTCCCGCTGTAGGCCCTTTAATCTTCATTGAAGAAAATTCAATGTATAATCACCTGATTAATAGGTGTATATATTCCGAGTTTTCTGCAAAAAAAATGGTGCATTTCGATGGCTAGCTGAGTAGATTTTTTACTTTTGCAGCAAAATACGCCCCGGGAACTTGACTGTGTCCGGATGCGTTACTGGCAACAAAACAAATAATTATTTTTTCAACAAATAGTCAAACATTTCATGTACTGGACACTTGAATTAGCCCATCATCTTGAAGAAGCACCATGGCCCGCAACCCGTGATGAATTGATCGATTATGCGATCCGATCAGGCGCTCCCCTGGAAGTAATCGAAAACCTGCAGGAAATGGAGGATGAGGGAGAACTATTTGAAAGCATTGAAGATATCTGGCCGGACTATCCGCGCAAAGACGACTTTCTCTTCAATGAAGACGAGTATTAAACCTTCGCAACCGACCCCACAACCCAAATTTGCAAAAGCCTTGCATGGAAATGATCCTGTGAGGCTTTTTTATTTTGCCTAATTTCATTTACGTTTGTAGCCTACTCCATGCCAACAGGTCATCGTAAAATAATCATTGCCATTGACGGCTATTCCTCCTGCGGTAAAAGCACGTTGGCCCAGGCGCTGGCCAAACGACTCGGTTATGTACACATTGATTCCGGAGCTATGTACAGGGCTGTCACATTGTATGTGTTGCGTCATCATATCAACATAAACGATGCTGATGAAATGGCATGGGCATTGCCCAAAATTTCAATTCACCTCAGTTTTCAAAATGGTCAGCAAGTCACATGGCTTAATCATGAAAACGTTGAACAAGCTATCCGTGAACCCTCGGTCAATGCATTTGTAAGCAACGTCTCCACGCTCTCCGCTGTCAGGAAAGAGATGGTCACCCAGCAAAGAAGAATGGGAATGGCCAAAGGGATAGTCATGGATGGCAGGGATATCGGGACCGTGGTGTTCCCTGAAGCAGACTTAAAGTTATTCCTTATCGCTGATATTGATGTCCGTACAGAACGCCGCTGGATGGAGCTCCAGGTAAAGGGGGTTAACATCGCCTCTGAAGATGTCAAGGCCAATCTACTCCTCCGGGATAGGATTGATAGCACACGCGAAGATTCACCGCTAAAACAGTCCGTTGATGCCACCGTTATAGATACGAGTTATCTGACCCCTATAGAACAGTTACAAATCGCACTCGATCTGTCCAGATTCATCATTGGAAAACCATCATAAATCGGATGTGTGGACAGATAAATTGAACTAACGGTGGTCTAAGACAATTGGCATCAGATACCCTCTTTTTGTCCACCCTGCATCAAGGTTTAGGAGCTGAACGTGATACCACTCCCCTAAGCTGTCTCTTATTGTTATTTTCTCCCCTGGATACAATGTTCTGATTACAGGACTGTCACTTGCTGGAGCCTGCCGGACCTCACATGTCTCGTTGATGATGGCTTCGTTCGCCCTGTATATCTCTTTATAGGACAGCCCGCCTGTCAATACAAAGCAAGCACCCAGCAACACCAAAGGAATTTTATAACGAAGACTCTGGTCTTCTTCGGCTTCGATTTTTTTGGCCGCTCTCTGTAAACTCAAAACGACGATGGCGATCAACCCCAATCCAAGAAATGACCAGTATCCAGGCCTGAGCAATGTAACCAATGCTTTGTACCATTCATTCAGAAAAAAAGGTTCCACCGGAATCGCAGCGAACAGAATTCTTTTCCGCTCTTCCATAATTGCCGATTTAATCGCTTTGTTCATCGGCTTTAGTCTCAATGCTTTTTCAAATCCCAACATGGCTTTGGGGGTGTTGCGCAATTGTGATTCTGCCAAACCGATATTATAGAAAAGCCCTGCGGAAGACTTGCCCGATTCAATCATCCCATACCAGATCGACAATGCCTCATCATACTCCTTATGGCCAAAAAAAACTTCTGCCTGATTTCCTGCCTCATCAGCATACACCAATGGAGACATCAGCAAACAGGCCACTGTAAACAAAAATCGGATTCCGGGCATGGCAAAGTGATCCATCATTCCAATAAATCTTTTACACTTAACGGTCGTTCCGCTGCTCTCCAGCGGAATCCTTCCAAACGCAAAGCCTCATGATTGGCTTCGCCCATAGGCATCATGCTGGAACTATTCTCGCCGTAATATTTGAGCAGATGGATCTGGCCTGAGAGAAACGTAAAATACATTTTACTACAAATGGTTTTGTTGACGCCAATAAAGGCTGATTGCTCATCGCGGGTATAATAAATGGATTCCGCATTGCCGGTGATCCACATATCTTTTATAGCACTGCTGTCAAACTGAGCCAGGATAACTCTGCCTTTTATCTGATCATAATACGTACTATAAAGTTCAGAAATGATAATAGCCTTTTGTGTCAGGATAATATCATGTAACCGCTTGTTTTGGATAGCCATTTTTATACTGTCCGCACTAAACTGGGTGGTGTCTGACCACAGCACCGGATCTCCAAAGAAATGAAAAAGGCTGTCGGTGTCATTGAATACAAGTGAATCCGATTTGCCCTGTATGTCAGATTTAAAAAGCCGGACATCATGATACGCAGTGATGAGCCTGACTGTATCCGTAAGATCAATAGAATCAATCTTGTTTTGCATATTGAGCGTATCCGCAGCAATAAACAGTGTATCTTCTTCTATGATTGTAAAAAACAAGGATCGGTTCTGACCATACGCCAATACATATTCAGTCTCTTGCGACATGTCCATCGTCTCCGTGATGATGCCTACATTACTGATCGTATCCCTCCAGATAACATTTCCTTTAAACTTACCGACCCCGGTCACCTGATCAAAATTCGAATGATCAGCTACCAGAATCATACCCCCATCCCGGATCTCCCCCCTACCTATTGTTGAGACCTGGTTGGTTTTTTCATTGTAAAATATTTCAGGGCTATTGATCTTCCTGGTATTGTCTGCATACCTCGCAGGCTCCCCCGTGATCCAGGTTTCTCCAGTCTTTTCAAGATATCGAAGTGATGTACCTTCGATGCGTTTATCATTTTCCTCTACATGCACATTTCCGAGCATTAGGATTTCACCTGTTGCTGCTCCATATCGGATTGTGTCAGCCGTTGCCTTTTTCTGATCTCCTGCATACTGGGCATTCTGGTTAAACTCCGCTGTTTCATCCTTTAGGTTATAGTACCCGGATTCACAATAAATCTTAGCCTCAGGCGTATAAATATTCGTTGGACCAGTAAATAATACTCTGGATTCTGCCGCCAGATATTTCATTGAATCTGCTGCAAGATTAAACTTTGGATGTAATACCACAACGCTATCCTGAAATACGACCTCCTCAGTTGATGCATAATAGATTCCCTTTCTTGACGAAACCTGCATATCCTTATCCACCAGGGTACCTCCCTCAGCATATTCTCCATATTTCTCACTCAGGTGGTAGGTAAGATTTTTAGTCCACAATTGTTTCGATCCCTGGTTCAGGGCAACCTCCCCTATTAATTCCGCAACATCTGTCTCCTTGTAATAATAAAGCGTGTCCGTAAATACATTAACTGAGTCTCCTTGTTGTATGACTACATTCCCATACGCGTACACTCTGTCCTCACCAAAGATTACAGCTGAATCAGCGTAGATATTTGTACTGTCTAATCTCAACTGTAGTCCCTGAGATATCCATTTTACAGTTTCAATGCCTTCCTTGTCCTCTATCAGCTTTCCAAAATGGTCGATGATGATAAATTGAGTCTTGGAAGTATCAACGGGGACCGGCGCAGGTCGTATCTGTGCAATAGACAGCATGGAGCCTGATAAAAAAAGGCACATAACCAGTAAACCCCTCAACGTAAATGATGACCTCATATCCGGGTATCTAAACGGACCGCTCCTACTTTCTGTTGCAGCATCATAAGCATAATCTGCTGGAAGGGAGGACTCGGTCATGCGGTAGAGGATTTAGTAAAACAATGACCCCATTGTATGGCAAACTCAATTTGATAACAAAAACTACATTCCTTTTTCATCAGCTTTGCCAATATGCATACCCAGTATACTGCTCCTGGACTTTAGCGAAGTCTATCCATAGACTTTACCAGCCGGTCATCCTTTCGGATAAAATAAATAGCAAGCGCACCAAACAGAATTGCGCCTGCAGGTAAAAACATGCCAGCCTGATCATTGACCTGTACCGAGGTGTCCATCACTGCGGATTCATTTGTAAATAGTAAAAAGGCAGCCAGGGGTAGAAGGATAGCCAGGGAGATGATGACATACCCGAGTTTAAGTTGCAATGGACGATTCCTGAATAAGAAAATAGTGATCAACGATATGGCAATACCTAACATAGTCAGCACAAGTAGGGCAATATGGTCGGTAATATCATACACGCTGTCAGCTAAAAACTGAGCCGTAGGCTTGTCACTCATAGCCCATGGAAACTTTAATAATCCTCCAAACGAAGCGGCCGCAAGCAATAAAAAAACAGATTGGATACGCTGGATCATAATCAGAATTTTCTTTTCTTCAGTTTTCAGGCATAGTCTACTAAGCCTGCATGCAGATTATGTCTGCTTAAGCCGACTTGTGTTATCCATTTGTCATGAACTCACTATAAGCAATTAACAATAGTCAAGGCTTTGGTGAGCGAACCTATCCAAATAGGGGGCTGTCAAGCGGACAATGACCGCCGTAGCTCGCTGATTTGAACGTGCCTAATCTTCCTCATTTGTTTTTTGCTCTCCTTTGCACTTAACTTTCGTTAAGGCTTCGGCGAGCGAAGGCGGAGAGTTAGGGATTCGAACCCTAGAGACCCTTTTGGAGCCTACACACTTTCCAGGCGTGCGCCTTCGACCACTCGGCCAACTCTCCATCATTTTTCTCCCGGGCAGCTTTCTCCGGGAATTTTCATTGATTTGGCCGGGTAAAACACCATGCCTGCCTCAATGGGAGTGCAAATTTAATCCTTCTTTCCATATACAGCCTCTGCATTACTTGATGTAATCTTTGCCACCTCTTCCAGGGGCATGCCGAGTTCGTCAGCAATCTTCTGACCGATCAGGCCTAGGTATGAGGGTTCATTCCGTTTTCCACGATACGGAACCGGAGCCAGATATGGAGCGTCTGTTTCTAAAACCATCATACTCAAGGGTATCTGAGATAATATTTCCGAAAGTCCTGCCTTCTTAAAGGTTACCACACCACCGATTCCCACCTTGAAACCAAGATTCTCGATGCGCTTTATCTGCTCTTGATTACCACTAAAACAATGAAAAATTCCTTTTAAATCAAGACTATGATGCCGTTCAATGACCTCAATCGTCAGATCCAATGATTCTCTGGAATGGATGATAACCGGTAGACGGAATTTTTTAGCCCATTCAATTTGTATTTCAAAAGCCGCAATCTGTTGACTTCTAAAGGTCTTATCCCAGAAAAGGTCAATTCCTGTCTCCCCCACCCCTACATAGCTCCTTGCCATCAGCTCGGCCTCCATTTGATCCAACACTTCCATGTAATTCTCCTTAACCGAACAAGGATGTAACCCTATCATAGGAAAGCAATGTCCCGGATATGAATTTACCAGTTCCCACATCTCGGGTATGCTCTGAGCATCAATATTAGGAAGCATCATTTTTTCTACTCCGGAATCCAGAGCTCTTCTGACCATATCCGCTCTGTCATGATCAAACGCTGGAGAATAAAGATGGCAATGCGTATCAATCCACTTGAATTGTAAGGTTTCCATTAATATTACAGATCAATGCGTCAGAAAAAACAAAAATACTACGTGGTTTGGCAAGGCCACCATCCGGGGATATATTCTTCCTGGGAAGCTTGCAAAACGCAGGTAAATAATTTTCCGGATGCCAGGTATAAGTCCTATGAATCCAGGGAAGAAGCTGAATCCGCTTTCGCGCAAGTCCCAGAAAAAAACAAGAAAGCCTATGCCACCAAAGCAACTAAGCCTGTACAGCGGTCAGGAGGCATTATCAGGGAAAGTATAAGCGTAGATGCCGCTTGCAGTGGCAATCCTGGTCTCATGGAATATCGTGGCGTATGGACTGCCGACAGGTCTGAAATTTTCCATTACGGTCCTGCGAAAGATGGCACAAACAATATTGGTGAATTCCTGGCACTCGTGCATGCACTGGCGCTTCTGCAAAAGAAAAATGATCCGGCCACGCCAATATATTCAGACTCAAAAACCGCTATTGCCTGGGTTAAAAAGAAAAGAGCAAATACCCAATTGAAACCCAACAGGCACAATGCTGAATTATTTGAAATGATCCGACGTGCTGAGAAATGGCTCAAAGAAAACACCTGGAAAAACCCAATTCATAAATGGGAAACAGAGCACTGGGGTGAAATACCAGCCGATTTCGGTCGTAAATAATGATTTGTAATTGCTGACCGGTTTAAACTTTTACAAACCGCATCGGATGAGTAGTTTCAACATCCCCTTTTTTTATTTTTTCCAGTTTTCGGTTGATCATCCGCCGCTTTAAAGGTTTCATCCGGTCGATAAAGAGAATGCCTTCAATGTGATCGTATTCGTGTTGAATCACTCTTGCATTGACTCCTTCATACGTTTCAATGTGTTCCTTCCAATGCTCATCATGATACCGGATATGGATGATAGGTTTCCTTTCAATTTCTACGTGGATATCAGGAATACTCAGGCATCCTTCTTCGTACAGCCATGGCACCCCGGACTCATCCAGTAACTGGGCATTGATAAAAACCCTTTTAAACCCATTGAAATTTTTTTCAGGCTTTTCAAGCTGAAGCGTGTCCACGATAAATAACCGGATATCACTGCCTATCTGGGGAGCAGCCAGCCCAACCCCACGGGCTGCATACATGGTTTGAAACATGTCTTCAATTAGCACTGTAAGGTCCTTGTAGTCAGGTTCAATGGCATGCGATACTTTGCGCAAAACCGACTGACCATACGCATAAATCGGAAGAATCATATGTGTCCTAAATATTCCTGTAGTATTAAAATAGCACTTGTCCTGTCCAGCAATCCTTTGTCTTCCCGTTTGCTCTTCTTCAAGCCACTTCGACTCATGATCTCTCTGGCATTTACTGAAGTATTCCGCTCATCATGAAGGGTTACGGGAATCAAAGGAAATGCCTTTTTCAGATCTGCCACAAATTTATCAAGCTTCTCCTTAAATCGTCGGTCCCCCCAGGCCCCCTCTACAAAAGGATACCCAACAACTATCTCATCAAGCTTTTCCTGAACACCATAGGTTATAATAAAGTTTAAAACGCCGGTAGTCTCCTGGGTATCCAGCCCTTTAACAATGATCTGCTCTGGATCCGTAACCGAAATACCAGTCCGCTTCAGCCCAAAATCTATACCCATTATCCGTCCCATGATGATGCAAAGATATAGGCATCTATGGTTTAATGACTACACCCTCTTGAGACCTGGATATAAAAAAAGAACCCCCTCCACTTGCGCGGAGAGGGGTCCCATCCCAAAAACAGTAATTCTTATCTGTTGATGTTTATCCCTTTTACAGAATCAACATCTTCTTAGTTGCAGTATAACCCTGGAACTGAATCTGATAGTAAATCATACCCTGGGCAGCAATCTGATCTTTACTGATCTCAACTCTGTTCAAACCCTTCACACCACTGATGGTTTGGTTGAACAATTGTTTGCCTGTAAGATCAAACATAGTCAGGATCACTTCTCCACTAGCCGGAATCACATATCCAATCTGGGTAGTCCCGGTAAATGGGTTAGGCTCATTCTGAAGCAGTTCAAAATCAAACCGCTCTTCCGCACCGCGGAATGAAAGTGCCAGATCCATGATTTCACTATTTGTAGTGTAAGCTTCAGCCACAGTCGGATTAGAGATCAAGGAAATAACCTCGCTCAATTTAACGGAGGAACCAGCCTTGAGTACCAGCGTGAACAATGGTGAGCTATCATCCACATCCAGTCCTTCAGCTTTATTCCAGCTAGAAGTCAGCATCCGGTTTTGTAACCAACCAAAGTTATCTTCCGTTACCTCCATAGCTCCTGCTTTGACCGTAACCAATTGCATTTCCTTGCCTAAATCAAAGGTAAACTGCATTCCTTCCAATGATTTGCTATCTGCAGTGTATACCGGAAGCTCGAAAGTTTCACCGGCGGATACTGTACGATCATCGATCACAAGATCTAATACCTGTCCTGATCCTCTAGGCAAGATGCTCTGTGCATTTGCCTTTACAGTATTATTTACGTCACCGATCTTAATGCCGTAAAAATCAGCACGATTCATACCAAGGGCCAACGGGCTGAGGATGTGGTTTTCAGGCCAATCCTGCATCCATGGATTATATGGATCAGGGAATGTATAGGTCTTGTCCACAAAACGCCAACTTGAATTATTTGGCAATTCAGTATATATACCGAGAATCAGTTTCCTGAGTTCAATAAGGTCAATTGCTGTAATGGATTCTGAATTGTTAGCATCCGCAGCAAGCATCTTATATGGACTTGGTAAATCTTTGATACCGAGTAAGTGCTTCTGAATCTCTACAAGGTCAAGTGTAGATACGCCATTCTTATAGTCATTGTTCTTACCTGGGTTGATATCATAATTACCACCGATAGGCATGGCTGGGAAGGTGTACGTACCGGTTTGGTTCGTATTGATCGGTAACAATGAGGATCCTGCGATCTCCACTTGCACATCCAATACATTATCAGATGTTTCAGTACTAATGTTACCTGTAATCGTACCGGTCAGTGTTCCTCCTTCCGGACATACACCATTATTATCCTGGACGATAATATAGGTTTCACAATATGCCTGATTGCCCAAAGCATCCGTTACATAGAGATTGACAGGGACCTGTCCCTGACCAACATCTGCGCAGGTAAAGGTGCGACTCTTGACATTCACATCTGGAGATAATGACAACTCAAATGGTAATCCGCAAGGGTGGTAACTGCTGGCATCAAAATCTGAAGCCCATATGGTAATCATACCGGTGTCTTCAATGCCATCGCCATCTGTATCAACAGCCATTATGTCAGTTGACAAACCATGGATACATACAGGCACAGGTGCTTTGCAGGATCTCAGGAACAGGAGTTGCTCACGCACCGTACGATTACCACAACGGTCTTCGAACGTATAAATGATCCTGTGATTTCCGAGCGGATATGTAGCAGATGCATTGATGACAGATCCAATTCCCGTATACGGACCTAGATCAATAGTATTGTTATTGTTCAGATCCACCGCATATGACCATTGCAGTAATTCATCAGGTGTGCAATCATCCTCAGCCCGCTGGATTAATTCCAAAGGGATACCTCCGCAATCAAAATTATTGCAAATATCTATAGTAGGCTGATCGGTTAGGAAAGTAGGACCAAACTGGTTAATTACTTTGATCACTTGGGTATGCTCCCAGTAGTTAATTCCTAATTCAATGCCACCATATTGCTCATACAGACACCATTCAATGACTTTCCAGGTACGAAGTATTTTAAAACAAGCTCCGTCAACAATCGGGAACACGACATCATCATAGGTAACCCCTATCAGGTCGCATTCATCTTCATTGATCACCGGTTCATTATATGGATACTCCAGATCTTCAGGGTCAGTACCTTCAGCACATTCCAGGCCATGGTAGTCATCCGGCCAATCAATAGACAGATAGGTTATCGGCGAGAAATTGGTAATGGTAATCCGCTGGATACACTCGTCAAATCCATTAGCATCTTCAGCTCTCCAGAATCTGTCAATGTATCCAACACCACAATTATTGATGTGCGGAACATTTTTTACAGAAATAGTAGCATCGCAGTTGTCCCTCCACAAACCATCTATTCCACAAACGAATCCATCTAAATCAGTATCATTCGGATTTCCCGGATCATAAATACACCAGGTCTGAACATCATGCTGGTCTCCAACTACATCACCAAAATCGCTCAGATCATCCAGGTTAAGTGGGTAATCACAGCTGATCGTGATATCACTCGGACAAGTGATGATGGGTTCGATTTTATCCTGAACATTTACTTCGACCATACAATAATTTAAATTACCAGAAGCATCTCTTACTTCTAGTTCAACCATGATCGGTCCTGCACTTGCATCACAGCATGCGAATGGAACTTTCGGACGGTGAACTGTACCACGATCTCTATCGTCGACCTGTCCATTAAGTATCTCATCAATACCGGCTCCTTCTGTTGTCCAGTCAAAATCAATACAGGAATCCATACGACGTGCCCTGAAAGTTACAGGGCCACATGCATCAAAACTACCATCATCAAACACAGAAGCATCAACTTTGGTCAGGCCAGAATGTCCACCTAGCGTAAGGGAGACAATTGTATGCTCGTCGCAAACAGGAACAGGTGGTGTCAGATCTTGAATGGTGATGGTCATCGTGCACTGAGATGAATTATAA
>JAWXAW010000286.1:0-4101 GCA_034439675.1 Saprospiraceae bacterium
ACTGTCTCACTTTCTTACTGTCTCACTTTCTTACTGTCTCACTTTCTTACTGTCTTACAGCTCTGAGCATTTCTCTTTTGCCTGGGGGCCCGGGAATACGATCAACTATGTACCCGGCTTTTTCCATTCTACGTCTGGCTTCGCCTTGCGCGCAATAAGTGACAAGACAACCGCCTACGGTCGTTAGGTTAAAAAGTTTGTCAAACACGGGTTGTTCCCACAATTCAGGTTGAGCTCCCGGAGCGAACGCATCAAAAAAGATGCAATCAAATTTTTCATCTTCCAAAATATGCGCATAATCTGTCAACTTCCTGAAATGGAAAGAATCAGAACTGAATGAGTCTTCAAGATGCATCCTCAAAAAGATATCCTGTTCTTCCGGAAAGGCCAGATATTGTGGATAGTTTAATTTTTGTGCGACTTCGGAATCAATGGGATAAGCTTCCATGCCGGTATACTGGGTTTGTTTCTCCGTTGTGATCGCGAAAAGGTAAGCGAGAAAAGCATTCAGGCCTGTTCCGAAACCAAACTCTAGAATGGAAATGGATGGTCGATCAACCAGGGTCTTGAGGCCATGCTGAATAAATACGTGTTTGCTTTCACCAACTGCACCAAAAAGGGAGTGGTATGTAGCATTGTGCATCCTGCTGAACAATGTATCGGAGCCATCACGGGTCGTGACAATATACACATCATCCCAGCCCAGCGTAGGGGGGATGTCGTTAGTGGCCATTGGTGTATGTTAGTAGTGGTTTGGTGTTGATTTTCCCGGTTTCAGTGTCATAAAAACGGGCTACTAGTGTGTGTCTTCCCAGGCAAAAAGGGAGATCAGCAGGTATGTTCAACGGAAGCCGGGGCCTTTGCAGCAGCGTCTACAGAGAAGTCACTTGGGCATCCGTACCCTTTGTTACAACTCGAAGTCATTGATACACAGGCTACTAAACCTACAGCAATCAGTAAGAACTTTAAAGAAGATACTTTCATGTTTGACATTGCTTTAATTTGCTTTTGGTTATCAACAGATAACAGATATAAATCGTTTTAAAGTGCGAAATTATTATATCCTGACAGCTTTTTACCAAAAAATATACCAAAACTGGCTAAATCATTGATAATGAGGATTCATTTTATAGCGATCGGAGGGAGTATCATGCATAGTCTGGCGCTGGTGATGGCTCAGAGAGGGTACGCTGTGACAGGCTCAGATGACGAAATTTATGAACCAAGCCGCAGCCGGCTGGCAGCTCAAGGACTGCTGCCTCCCGAAACTGGGTGGCACCCGGAGAGGATCCACAGTGAACTAGACATAGTAGTCTTGGGTATGCATGCCAGGGCTGATAATCCGGAATTGCTTAAAGCCCAAGCAATCGGATTGAAAGTTGAGTCATTCCCTGAATTCATGTACAATATCTCCCGGGACAAGCTGAGGATAGTAGTCGCTGGTAGTCATGGAAAAACGACTACCAGTGGTATGATAGCCCATGTGTTGCATTATTCAGGCATCCCGGCAGACCGGATGATCGGAGCAAAGATCGGAGACCTGGAACCGGTCACTTTAACAGATGCGGCAATAATCGTTCTGGAGGGTGATGAGTACCTGAGCAGTCCTATGGATCCAAGACCAAAGTTTCTTCATTACAAACCTCATGTAACCATTATCACCGGAATAGCGTGGGATCATATGAATGTATTTCCGACCTATCCCGATTATATCAGGCAATTCCGGCTGTTGATTGAGTCGCTTGGTGCTGGAGACACCTTAATTTATTGTGCAGAAGACCAGGATCTGGTCAGTCTGGTAGAGCAAGTGTCTCCTGTCTGTCATGTGATACCATATAGTACGCATGACTATATCCTTGAAGATGGTCGCGTCATCATCAAGGATGAAGATGACATTGCATATCCTTTAGGAATATTTGGAAATCACAATCTTCAAAATCTTAAAGCTGCGCAACTGGCCACCCAAGTTGCCGGACTCTCTTCCAAAGACTTCTATCATGCTATTCAGTCTTTTACGGGGGCAAGTAAACGATTGCAGACACTATATGCTGAAGGAGGACTCACTGCTTATCTTGACTTTGCCCATGCACCATCAAAAGTCAGAGCAACTGTCAATGCGGTCAGGGAAAAACATCCGGATGCCTACATCATCGCCTGTCTTGAGCTACATACATTCAGCTCACTCAATCCTGCATTCCTGCCTCAATATAAAGGTGCATTAGCGGAAGCGGATGTCAAAATCCTTTACTACAGTCCGCATACGCTCAGTATTAAAAAATTGCCGGATCTCTCTTCCAGCCAGTTGGCTTCGTATTTCGAGGAGCCCATGTTGATTATTTCCACTACAGGTGAAGAACTGGAGAACCTGGTTATTGGGGCCAGGAAAAATACGGAGACTGTTTTGTTATGGATGAGTTCGGGGAGGTTTGATGGGCTGGATTTGAAGGATGTTTCAATGAACATGAGTTGATGTGCGTATAAGCGTATAAGCTTATAGGCTGAAGGGTTTATGAGTTTATGAGGTGAGAAAGTTAAGTGAGTGCGTTTTTGATTTCATCTAGGTTGAAGGCATCATCGAGGGAGTAGGTTCCAACTGAAGTTCTGACGAGGCCGGAAAGATGTGCACCGCAACCAATTTTTGCGCCGAGATCATGGGCTAAAGAGCGGACATAAAATCCACTGCCGCAGTGAACCATGATTTCTATCACTGGAGGTTTATAACTGATGAATTGAATCGCAAAAACTTTCACTTTTCTGGCTTCCGTTTTCACCTCTTTCCCTGCACGGGCCATTTCATAGAGGGGAACGCCATCTTTTTTTATGGCGGAAAAAGCAGGTGGAAACTGTTCAATATCTCCTATGAAACTGTCAAGATGTTTTTTGATATCATCCTCCGTTAAGGGTGGAACGTCTGTCGTGCTTACTGTCTTGCCTTCAGCATCGTAACTATCTGTTTCTATGCCTAAAGTTATTTTCCCAATGTACCTTTTATCCAGACCTGTCAGATGATGCAGTTCTTTCGTCCAGCTGCCGGTACAAATCAATAACAGACCTGTAGCCATTGGATCAAGTGTACCGGAATGTCCAACCTTGATTTTTTTAATCTTGAATTTATGGCGTATAAGTCCCCGGACCTTATTGACGACATCAAATGAAGTCCATCCTTGTGGTTTATCAATAAGGAGCAATGCCCCTGATATAAAATCTGCTGATGCGGGAGCAGTTACAACTTTAAGGTTCAATGAAAATAAGTTCTGCCAGTGATAGAGACCGCCGGAATAAATTACATCAGGCTATTGGTGGATTATTTTTTGAAGATCGCATACACCTGCATACCCAGACCGGCAAGGATGACGATGGGTGCAAGGGTTATCCTTCTTGGACTGTAGATAACACTCTCGTCCCAGACATTCGGATCGGACATACCTCCACCGAGCATAAGGAGCAAACCAAGGCCAATCAAAGCGCAACCAATACCCATATAGAGATAGTTTTGCTTATGGAAAAGCAAAGGAAAGGACTGCACATTGCGGGTGTTGCTACTACGACGCTGGGACTGAACATTTGTTGAAGGCCTGGTAGTAGTGGCGACTTTTTTCTTTAATGGTTTTGGATCTTGACTCATAGCAGATATATAACGGGAGTCAAAGATATGTATTTACGCGATTACCGGAGTTAAATAGGGTTAAAGGGTATAAAAGGTAGGAGAGGTGGTAGGGAGCAAAGGATTCAAGGGGCGGAAAAGCGGAAAATGCTAAAAGTGCTGAAGGGATTTATGAAAACAAAACGGAATTCGTTTTTCTATAGCTAATATTTATACCTATTTCGATTAGAGAATCGGCTATCCTGCCATTGTTGGAGTTTGCTCCAACTATCACGAAAATACTTAATGAGAATGCTACGTGGAATTTCGGTGGATGCGGGAGCAAACTCCTGCAACGGCGAATGCTATCTGGAATTTCGGTGGTTGCAGGAGCAAACTCCTGCAACGGCGAATGCTACTTGGAATTTCGGTGGATGCAGGAGCAAACTCCTGCAACGGCGAATGCTACGTGGAATTTCGGTGGATGCGGGAGCAAACTCCTGCAACGGCGAATGCTA
>JAWXAW010000287.1:0-5694 GCA_034439675.1 Saprospiraceae bacterium
GTTACCTGAAGCCGCAAGCTTCCAGATCCAGATGGTTACCAGGCATATGAAAGGCCATACTGATTTTAAGGGCAGACCCTTAAAATAACGATCATTTTTACAAAAAATGATCGATTTAAAGCGTCATTGCCTCTCTCACTATCCGCTCCTGGTTTTCATCATGCAGCTTCTTAAACCCGGTAGCAGGTGATGCACTGATCCGCCTAGCAATAGACCTGAAGCCAAATTCAGGAAGTTTCGAATTGATGTACGTCCATGCACCCATATTCCCCGGTTCTTCCTGAACCCAGATTTTTTCTGCTCCGGGATAGCGCGATACGATTTCTTCAAGCAGTGGTTTATGCAACGGATATAACTGCTCAAGCCGTATGATGGTGACGCTCTGAATATTATTTTTCTCCCTATAATCCGTCAGATCATAGTATATCTTCCCACTACAAAAGACTAAACGTTTTATTTTCTTAGCCTGGGCAGCCGTATGTTCTTCACTGATGATGGGTTTAAATTGTGTTCCTGTTTCCAGTTCAGATAAGGGGGATATACAGGCCGGATGGCGTAACAAGGATTTCGGTGACATCACCACCAAAGGCTTCCTGAAGTTCCAGGCCATCTGGCGCCGCAGCAAATGAAAAAAATTGGCTGGTGTACTCACATTACAGATGACCATATTGCCATCCCCGCAAGCTTGAAGAAACCGCTCTAGCCTGGCACTTGAATGCTCGGGTCCTTGTCCTTCATAGCCATGAGGCAGCAGCATCACCAGACCAGTCATCCGGTGCCATTTGCTTTCAGCCGCACTGATATACTGATCCACAATCGTCTGCGCTCCATTGAAAAAATCACCAAACTGAGCTTCCCACAAGATCATATGATCCGGACTGGAAAGCGAATAGCCATATTCAAATCCAAGTACAGCAAATTCAGACAACAATGAATTGTAAATCATAAACTGCCCTTGCTTTTCAGCCAGGTGGTTTAGGCGGCTATAGGGCTCGTATGTTTCTGCATCACGGATCACTGCGTGACGATGACTGAACGTCCCCCTTTTGACGTCCTGGCCACTTAAGCGCACATTTCTCCCTTCTGTCAATAAGCTTCCGTATGCAAGTAATTCACCCAGGGCCCAATCTATATTCCCTTCCTCAATCATTTTTTGCTTGGCCTTGTTGATTCTTATGATTTTACTGAGTGGTTTGAAACCCTCAGGCAGTTTATGTAATCCATCCAGCAAATTTTTCACCTGGCCGTCCGTAATCCCGGTTTTTGGAATGGTAAGCATATCTTCCAGCGAAGCATTTTTTTTCAACTGACGCCAGGCTAGTTCAGGTTCCTGGTAGATATAGGGTAGTTTGTTTTCCTTGACCATTTCAAGACGTTTCTGCAAGGCATCCCAATAGGTTTTTTCAAGCTCTTCGGCAAGCTTCACTTCTACATCTTGTCGGCCTGTAAGCTTAGTGATGTAGAGCTCACGGGGGTTTGGATGGATACTGATCTTATCATACATCTCAGGTTGTGTAAACTGCGGGTCATCACCTTCATTGTGGCCATGCCTGCGGTAGCAAACCATATCGATAAATACATCACTGTTAAATTTCTGACGATATTCAGTGGCAAGTCTTGTTGCAAAAATGACCGCCTCCGGATTATCCCCATTGACATGAAATACAGGGGCCTGAACAAGATTTGCTGCAGCCGTACAATATGTTGATGACCGGGCATCATCAAAATCCGTGGTGAATCCAATCTGGTTATTGATGACAAAGTGCAGTGTCCCTCCGGTATAATAGCCTTCTAGTTGTGACATCTGGACAGTTTCATAGACGACTCCTTGTCCGGCAACGGATGCATCACCATGTATAAGGACCGGCATGATCTTATCGTAATCAGATCCGTACAACAGATCTGCTTTTGCCCTGGAAAAACCTTCCACTACAGGATTGACAGATTCCAGGTGAGATGGATTAGGGACCAGCTTCAGATGAAGTGTTTTGCCGCCGGGTCCTTCAATCTGGGAAGAAAATCCAAGGTGATATTTGACATCGCCATCCCCAAATGTCTGTTCGGGATTCATATTTCCTTCAAACTCATTGAAGATCTGATCATATGTTTTTCCAAGGATATTGGCGAGGACGTTGAGGCGTCCCCGGTGAGCCATTCCGAAGATGAACTCCTGAACACCCATCTCGGCCCCAAGCTGAATGATTGCATCTAATGCAGGGATCGTAGTTTCTCCCCCCTCGAGTGAAAACCTTTTCTGGCCAACGTATTTGGTATGCAGGAAGCGCTCAAACACCACCGCCCCATTGAGTTTTTCAAGAATGCGCTTTTTCGTGTTCAGATCCAGCCCATAGTCATCACTGGTCCCAAGGGCTGCACGATGTTCTATTCTTTCTTTTAGCCATATCCGCTTTTGCCGATTTTCGATATGGGCGTATTCAAACCCTATATCGCCACAATAGATGAGCCGCAATCTTTGGAGGATTTCATCAAGGGTAGAATCTGCCATGCCGATTTCAATACCAGCCTGGAAAACTTTACTGAGATCTTCTTCAGATAAATGGTAATCGGCCAAGTCAAGATGCGGGCGACGATCTTTCCGCGGCCTGATCGGATTGGTGGTGGACAACAAATGCCCTCTGTTGCGAAATCCATGGATGATGGACATCACCCCGAATTCCTTAATGGCATCAGATAGTGGTTCAACTGCAGGCGTTTTTTCTACTGCGTTCCCGTTCCCGTGCTGGCCGAATTCGAAACCTTCAAAAAAGAGCCGCCAACCCTGATCTACGCTCGAGGGATCCTGTTGGAAAGATCTGTATAATGAATCAATATATTGGGGATCAGCATTGAATATGTGGCTATAATCTTTCATGGTGTAGCGCTTAATGGCGGGCGGCAAAAATAGGCAGAAATAGGGTAGCGAATATCAACAAGAGAATGGAAAAAGGGTTGCGAATAACAGGTTCAATATCGGTGTCTCCTGTTAGAGAATTTTATAACCAGTAGGGACAGGTCGCGACACAAGTAGAGACAGGTCTCGACCTGTCCCTACTTGCTATAAAATTTAATTGGATGTTATTTTTTTACATTTTCTTTTCCATTTGCGAAAGCTTGCGCTGCATATCCAGTACCGTTTCCTGCAGCCAGTCCGCCTTTTGCTGACGGGCATCTGAAAATACAATATGGGCATGATACCGCCAGATCTCACGGATATCCTGATAGGATATGGTGTATGGTGAATAGACATCATTGTCTGATATGGCCGTTATGTGGTGGTCCGCGACATGATTCTTTATCCGTTTATAGACAATGCCATCCTTTTCGGTGACGATAATGTAGGTTTTATCATCTTTCAGGTCTTTCAGCGATTCTACATATTTGGAGATGACCAGAGAGCCTGAGGGCATCGGCAGCATTGAATCGCCATGAATTTCAAAGGCGCGGTAGCTGCCGGTCGGCAGGTTAGGGATATACATTTTGGGTAGCTCGCTGATGAACTCCGGATCCTGGAACCCATCCAGGTAACCTGCTTCGGCCTTGGAATAAACCAGCTCAATGTTCTGTCGCTGATCCTGATCCATAGTGATAGCCAGTACGCGAAGCGTATCGGCGCGGGCGATTTCAAGTTCATCAAAATCAATCCGTTGATTCAGTAACCTGTCAATAGACTGGTGAAAGAAGATAGAGATCTTCTGGAGCATGTTGATATTAGGCTCAACTTTGCCTAGTTCGTAACCACTCCAGGTTGTCCGGGGGATTTCGAGCAGGTCGGCAAGTTCTTGCTGGCTGTAACCGGTCTTGCGCCTTAAAAACTGAAGATTGGAAGATAGCATATTGCAAAAAGGCTTTGTATACTGCAAAAGTATAAAAATTCGTCATAATAATGACGAATTTTAAGCCTTTTTTTGAAACTTAGTGGAGGCTGACAAATTCTAAACAACGCTAACCATCTAATTTCAACGGGTTTTTATAGAATTTGCTTTTGATAAGATTAAGGGAGTTCTATTTTTGCATCTCTAAAATCTAAAAAACAAAGCAATATGAAATATCTATTCTCCTTATTGGCCCTGTTTGTTGCCGTGCAAATCAACGGGCAGACTGATTACCAGTCAGCACAGAAACTGGTGCGTGATGCTGCCCGTTACTGGACGAACCCACAAAATATTGACCAGCTTAATACCCGGGGTGCAATCACACACGCCCTTGACAGCATAGTGTCAAGGAACGGAGCTAACGTTGTTACTGCAAGATCTGAAATGGAGTACAATGCTGAAGGCCTAACAACCACCATGAGGCAATATGCCGTTGATTCGCTTACAGGTTCTCTTCAGTTGGATGCTATCATTACGTTTAGCTATCAATCCGGAAGCCTTTCTAATCTTCTATTTGAAGAATTTAATCCGGAGACACAAATGTTTGAGGCATTTATCGAAATGGATCTTGCTTACGATGGATCCAACCGTTTGGATAGTGCTGTCATTTCGCTTGAAGATCCATTATTTGGTGGTGGTTTTGGTCCATTCCTTAGCATGAAACAAGTCTACAGCGGTGATCTTTTGGTGCAGACGAGACAGTGGATTTTCGTTGCCCTGTTGGGCGGATGGGTACCTGCATCCGTTACTGATTTGCAATATGATGATAATGATCACCTTGTTGATCAATTAACGTCAACCATTAATTTAGGGACAGGAGGTATTGAACCTAGTGACAGAACAACCTATACATATAACACACAAGGGTTAAAAGAAACAGAAACGCAGTATGTATGGTCCGATCCGGTTTGGGAACCTGCACAACGGTATAGCTATGAATATCATTCAAATGGAAGCTTGTTTAATAAAGTGGGTGAGGTATTTTTAAATAGCAACTGGGTTAATAGTACCTGGACTACGTATCCTGTTGAAAATGTAACAGAAGAATATCCTTTCTCTTCATATCTATGGGACCCGGTCGGATCAACATGGATTGTATCAGACTCTACGATCAACCTCTTAAATCCCGCGCTTCCATGGGCACAGGTTGCTGCACCGACGCAATTGTCAGCACTTGCGTTACTGGGAGGGGAGACAGAAATTGGCTTGTTTGATACCGAAGGGTCAAGCATTGATGAGTCACGATATTTTACAGCAGATTCATTGACTCAGGAGCTAGGACTTAATTCAAGGGATGTGTATTACTACTCGCTGATCGAAGGTTCTGCCGTTAATCCTGTACTCCCTGAATACCTGATGGTATCACCTAATCCTGCACAGGATCAGTTTTACCTTTACCTTGACGTCGACACAAAAGCAACTTATCAAGTGTTCAATAGTGCAGGTGCATCTGTCGCAAGAGGTGAAATGAACATGGGAAGAAATGCGGTGCAGACCTCATCCTGGACACCAGGAATATATTACGTCACGCTTCATCTCCATGATGGCAGTGTGTATGTCCACAAGCAAATGGTAGAATAATACAAAAGCCTTGATCCTTTCAGTATACCAGTGTTGAATCTGCCGGTATACTGAAAGGTCAAAAAAGCATTACGATAGTTAGACCAAACATGATATAAGGATCGCAGATTACGCAGAATTATTTAAAAGTAAATTTCAGCAGATTAGATTGTCATTCGCTTCTATGATTCCTGGAGGATAGAATGATCAAATTTGCGATAATCCGTTTTAAAATTCATCTGTGTAATCTGCGTTTCAAAAA
>JAWXAW010000288.1:0-30987 GCA_034439675.1 Saprospiraceae bacterium
ATCAACTCATCAACGCATAAACTCATCAACCAATCAACCCATCAACTCATCAACGCATAAACTCATCAACGCATAAACTCATCAACGCATAAACTCATCAACGCATAAACTCATCAACCAATCAACCCATCAACTCATCAACGCCTAAACTCATCAACACAAAAACCTAAACATGAAAAACGCCATCGGCATCGAAACCCACCAAGCCGATCAATTGGTTGAAAAACTAAACGATCTACTGGCAAATTATATGGTCTTCTATCAGAATACCCGTGGATTGCACTGGAATATAAAGGGGAATAAGTTTTTCGAATTGCACCTCAAGTTTGAGGAGTTATACACAAATCTATTAGTAAAGGTTGATGAAGTGGCAGAACGGATATTGACCCTCGGGGGTGTGCCAGTCCATACCTTCGACGATTATACGCAATTATCGAGTATCCAGGCATTGAAAAATGTTTCGCAACCGGCAGAAGCTATAAAGTCACTGCTGGATGCATTTCAGATACTCATTCTCAAACAGCGGGAATTGCTAGACCTGGCCGGAAGCGCCAATGACGAAGGAACCAATGCACTCATGAGCGACTATATACGAGAGCAGGAGAAGTTGGTTTGGATGTATTCAGCTTATATATCAAGCTAAGAAATGATAGATAGAATCTTGACAGGATGGACTTTTCAACGTGCCTTCTACCTCATTGCAGGTGGTGGTATGGTGATCATGTCAGCAGTTGACCATCAATGGGCAGGTGCGCTTATAGGTGGTTATTTTGCGGCCATGGGTTTATTTGCTTTTGGATGTGCATCGGGTCATTGCTTTGGCGGTGCATGCAAGACGGATATGAAAACCAATATCCCTTCGGATGCGGGATCTACTAAAAGCTGACTATTTAAATATATACAGAATCATGATCAGAACCGGAAAAAACAAGACCTTTAACGATATCATCCGCTCAGAGCCTTTGGTGTTGGTGGATTTTTTTACTGAATGGTGCGGCCCTTGTAAGATGATGAAGCCTATCCTGGAGCAGGTGCATACGTCCATGGGCGATCAGGTCAGAATCCTTAAAGTTGATGTGGAGAAGAATCCCAAAGCAGCCCAGGTATTTCAGATCAGAGGCGTTCCAACGCTGGCTCTTTTTAAAAAGGGCGAAATCGTGTGGCGTCAATCCGGTGTAGTGCCAGCATCCTTATTACAGCAGATTATTCATGACCATAAAAGCAATTAATATGAAGTCTCTCATTTTTCTCCTGGCATTCCTGGGTTTGTTTTTATCTTCTTGTCAATCGCAGCCGGTGACCGGTTCGGTGGATGCGATCACCTTTAGTACAAAGATCAATACGACCAAAAATCCAGTCATATTGGATGTACGGACTCCGGAGGAATACGCTGGCGGATACATCGGTAATGCGATTACTATCGATTATTATAAGTCTACTTTCAAACAGGATATCATGAAGCTGGATAAGGATAAAACCTATTTTGTCTATTGCCAGGCTGGTGGGAGAAGCAAATCCGCCTATGAAGTCATGAAGAAGGAAGGATTTGTCAAGGTTTACGAATTGAAAGGAGGTATTTCAGAATGGCAATCCAGCAATCTGCCCTTGACGGTCAAGCCTGAATAGGGTCTGCCTTGCTTTCATCAATTCAGTAGAGCTTCTAAATCAGGTCCATCTGGAGTATTGGTGCGCCTTAAGCACGTTACTAAAACAGTTACCTTCACCACATGGAAATTGTTGAACAGTTTAAATCCCTTTTTGAGCCCGAATTAGTAAAGGCCTTGGATGCGAATGGGAGGCTGGTAGACGTGAAGGCAGGGGAAACAATACTTGATATCGGCCAGACCGTCAGGACCATGCCCATCATTCTGTCCGGTACCGTCAAGGTTTCTAGGATCGATGAAGACGGTAAAGAATTACTTCTGTATTACGTCAACCCCAATGAAAGTTGCGCCATGACCTTTACTTGCTGCATGCAACAGTATCCAAGCGAAGTAAAAGCTGTTGCTGAAGAGGATGTGCAGATGCTGACGGTCCCGATCAATTTTATGGATGAATGGCTGGTGAAGTTCCCGACCTGGAAAAGTTTTGTCATGAAAACCATCCGGAACCGATTTCATGAAATGCTCAATGTGATCGACCAGATTGCTTTTCAGAAACTGGATGAACGCCTGGTCTATTATCTGAAAGAAAAATCAAAAGTCACCGGATCTACCTTGATCAACCTGTCGCATGAACAGATCGCATCTGAGCTCGCCACGACACGCGTAGTTATCTCCCGTCTCCTCAAAGCGCTGGAGAATGATAAAAAGGTTTTACTGTATCGAAACCAGATCAAGTTGCTCCGGGAATTGTAACCTACTTTTTTTATGCATTTCTATAAGAATAATCTTCATTTGATCATCGGTATACTAACCGGGTCAATTGGGGGATATCTGTATTATCATTTTGTCGGCTGTAATGGCCAGTGCCTGATCTCCTCAAGCCCTGTCATCAGCACCCTTTATGGTGCTCTTTTGGGCGGATTGGCCGCCAATCTTTTCCAGAAAAAGAAGGTTTCGGAAGGCATTAACTAACAGGTAGTTTGCTTTTCCGACAAAGTTTGTACCTTGATTTCCCTGATAGGAGAGAAACGCATGATCAGGCAGAGAGCTTACATGAAAAGACACACATTGGTTCTGGGAATACTTTTATCTGGCACAGCCCTTTCAGATATCTGGGCCCAGAAGGCTGTGCTTTCGTCTGGTGGGGAAGCATTAGATATCAGAGGATCTGTTTCCTATAGCATCGGTCAGGTAGTTTATACAGAACAAAACAGCCAAAGTGGGATAGTGAATGCAGGTGTTCAACAGCCTCTGACAGTTATGATGGTTGGGAGCGAAGTAGCTATCTCAGATGTGTCACTTAGGATGTACCCAAATCCAACGATGGACAAGCTGGTCCTGGACCTATCCGGTGACCGTTCGGTGGGTGGAGTGCTTTCTTATTCACTCCATGATCTGTTTGGCAAGCCGCTGATACAGGAGCGCATTCAGACCAGATCAGTTATAGTGCCTCTGGATGCATATACCAATGGCATGTATTTGCTGAAAGTGTCGCACAACAATAATGTAATCAAGACTTTTAAGGTTATTAAAATAAATTAAATGATGAAGGATCACTTTCATTTCCGTCAGGCATTTTTGCTTTTCTTTTGTCTCTGTGCCTGGGCGCTTGCAGCGCAGTCTCCGCAGAAAATGAGCTATCAATCGGTCATCAGAGATGCAGACGGGGAATTGGTCGCACAGAAAGTTGTCGGTATCAGGATTAGCCTCCTTCAGGGATCTCCTGGTGGAACCGAAGTCTACGCCGAGACACATACGATATCAACCAATGCCAACGGACTTGCCTCCTTACAGATAGGTTTAGGCAATATTGTCTCAGGGGCTATGGATGAAATAAACTGGGGCAATGGACCCTTTTATGTCAGGACCGCAACCGATCCCGATGGAGGTTCAGATTATTCCATAAGTGGCACCAGCGAATTACTAAGTGTTCCCTATGCCTTATACGCAGCCAATGGTGGCGTTGAAGGACCTCAAGGCCCACAGGGTATCCCAGGCCCTCAAGGCTTAAAAGGCGATACAGGTGAGACCGGTGAAAGAGGCCCCGAAGGATTAAAAGGTGATAAAGGAGACAAAGGTGACAAAGGAGATAAGGGAGACATTGGTTTGCAAGGCCCAATGGGCGTCCCGGGGCCATCAGGTGGGGAAAATCAACAGGTCATCTTCAATGATAATGATGAAGGAGCAGGTGATCCTGAATTTCTGTTTGATAAGACTTCAAATCATATTGCTGTTGGTGCAACCACCATCAATCCAAATGCTGCATTGGAAATCAAATCCGTAAGTGGTGCATTGTTGCTCCCCCGGATGACCACGCAGGAAAGAAATGCCATTGACGCATCAGAAGGCATGGTGATTTACAATACCGATCTTCAGAAATTTCAAGGTTTTGTAGGCGATTCCGGTACGACCATAATTGCGATGAGTGAGGTTTCTGCTGCTACTTATTTCATCGGAAATGATGGGGTCAATATAGATTTTGTCGCTCAGACGTTCACGCCATTTTTTCAAGGTTTACTGCAGACTTTTGAGTTTAACGTTAGCAGTCTGTCTCCCGGATTTCAACTTACAGTCGAGTTATATGAAGGGGATACGCCTGGTAATGGTATTTATTTCAACGGCCAAGTGGTCAATGTCAATGCTTTAGGTTGGATCACCGTAAATTATCCTCCGACTTTTTTACTCAATCCAGGTACAACGTATCATTTTATTCTCAAACCGGCTGTTGTCTCCGATAATTTTATCGGTGTCCTGAGAAGTAATGGCAGTCCAATTGGGGAGCATGACGGGGGGACCTTATTCTCTTTTAATTCAGCTACCGGCACCTTCAATCCATCACTTCTGGATGACCTGGATTTTCGAGTCAAATCGTTGGTCAATACACAGGGGTGGGTGAATCTTCATTGAGAAATGATGCTTTGAATCCACGCACCAACCTGGCAAATGAAATATATAAAACGAAATGCAGGGCGTAGCTATATGAAGTAGTAGAATGTTTAACCTTCTTGTCTTGGGACTGTATACTGTTTATTGCCGATGCCTATTGGCTCATCAGACAATTCGGTCAATATATTTCGCAATGCTTCATTGATACTATCCAGGTATTGGGCCATCCTGTAATACGTAATGACCGAAGTTATCTTCATTTCCCCCCGTTCCAGTTCAAGGATGAGTTCCTTTTCATAATCCAGGTAGTCCTGCTTTTTTTCCTTGAGGTTCAGCTCCAATCCTTTCCAGTTATTCCTGTTGAATGAACCGGTCTGCAGTAATTGTATGCTTCGTTTTAGCATGACCGTAGCATCATTGATGCGGTGGAGCAGTATCGACCGTTGTGTTGGACCGTACCAGATCCGCTGCTTCCTTTTTTCACTGACCAGGACATAGATATTTTCGTACGTGCTCCGGATGTGATCGATGAGCAGGTTGATGTTTAATAGGTTTTTGATTTGTTTAGAAGTGACCAGGGAGCTTTTATCCTCTACCATACTGATGAGGTAATGCGTAGTAGCCTTCTGGTTTAAAAGCAGTTTATGGAGATATTCATTGGCCTGGTTCATCTGATCCTGGAATTCTGCCTCGGTGGTGAAATTGATGATCCGGTTCAGTATGGAATTCAGATTTTTGATCCGAAGGCATTGTTGAATGATTTCCTGAAGAGCAATGGGGAGCGATAGGTCAGCCGTATTGGATCCGGTATCAATGAACTTGAGCTTTTGCGAGTCACTGTCTTTTGATTTTACGGTGCGGGACGCGAAGCTGATAAACCAAGGCATGATCGATAGGAAAAGAATCGAGCATACGATATTGAAAAACGTATAGAAAATAGCAAGACCTGTTGGCATCGCCCATTTGTCCACGATAGGGTTTCCCGTTTTAAAAAAGTATACCATCATCCAGGAAACGAAGGAAAGTACCAGAGGTAAGAAGGGAAGAAACAGCAAGACCCCTAATAGATTAAAAAGAACATGCAGCCTGGCGGCTTTCTTTGATTCGGTGTTGCCTACCCATGAAGCTATTTCAGTGCTCACCGTGGTGCCGATGGCTCCGCCCAATACCATCACGGCCGCAATGTTGAAAGGAAGCCAGCCATTCAGCACAAGCGTCAGGGTCAGGGCCATCGAAGCGCTGGAAGACTGTATCAAAGCAGTGAATACGAAACCGATCGTAAGAAAAAGTACGATGGACCAAAATCCATGATTACCCAATCTTGAAATGTAGTAAATGAGGTCCTGTTGTTTCTGGATATCCGGAACGACGTCCTTGAGAAACTGCAGCGCAATCAGGAGGATAGCAAAACCAATCACCGTCTCAGCCCAGTGCCTGTTTTTGCCATTTTTGATAAACAGAAAGGGCATAGCAAGGGCAATCATCGGCAGGCATAACGTAAAGAGGTTATAATCAAACCCCAATATCGTCACCATCCATATCGTAACGGTACTACCTACATTCGCCCCGATAATGATTCCCGCTGCTGCCGTCAGCGAAATAATTCCAGCATTGACAAAGCTTATCGTGATGACCGTTGTCGCAGAACTGGATTGGAGAGCGGCAGTTGTAAAAAAACCTGTCAGAAAGGTGGATACTTTATGCTGGGTGACGCGCTGAAGAGCATCTCGCAACTGAAGGCTCGCTAACCGCTGGACTCCCTCACTCATGACCTTCATACCATAGATAAAGAGCGCTAAAGCGCCAATTACCTGAAGGATGCCGAGCCAGCCAAGATCTGCCATAGTTTAAGATGTAAAGTAATAGAATATATAAGTTCCGATGCCTCCCGGCCATGTAAATTCATTGTATCCTCAGATCCCATTCGGATACCCGGCTTTAAATATGTAGCTTTACACCCCGTAACAACCTCCTCAGGTCATGGTAAAGTATATTTTTGTTACGGGTGGTGTAACTTCTTCACTCGGAAAGGGAATTATTTCAGCCTCGCTAGCTAAACTCTTGCAGGCCAGGGGGTTATCTGTAACTATTCAAAAGTTCGATCCTTATATTAATGTCGATCCCGGTACCCTCAATCCATATGAGCACGGGGAGTGCTATGTCACGGATGATGGGGCCGAAACCGATTTGGATCTTGGCCATTACGAGCGTTTTCTCGGAAAACCATCTTCGCAGGATAACAATGTGACCACCGGAAGGATTTACCAGACCGTCATCAACAAGGAAAGGGCAGGAGATTACCTCGGGAAAACGGTACAGGTCGTACCCCATATCACTGATGAAATCAAGCGCAGGATCAGGGCCCTTGGTAAAACAGGTGATTATGATATTGTGATTTCAGAGATCGGCGGTACCGTAGGTGATATTGAATCCCTGCCTTACCTTGAAGCTATACGACAGATCCGGCTCGAACTGGGCGCAGGTAATGCGATCACTATTCATCTTACCCTGATACCTTACCTGAGCGCTGCCGGTGAATTGAAAACCAAACCTACCCAGCACAGTGTCAAGGAATTGCTACAGACAGGCAATCAGCCTGACATTCTTGTGTGCAGGACGGAGCACCCCCTGAACGATGAGCTTCGGCGAAAAATTTCCCTCTTCTGTAATGTGGACCGTCATTCGGTGATAGAGGCTCTGGATGCCGAGACCATCTATGATGTGCCTTTGCTGATGAAGGATGAAAACCTGGATAAGATCGTGCTGGCCAAATTAAACCTGGATGCCTCCACCGAGCCCAACCTGACCGCCTGGAGGGCATTTCTCAAGAAATTGAAAGAACCAAAGAATACCATTCGTATCGGGCTGGTCGGGAAATACAACAAACTACCTGATGCTTACAAATCGATCAATGAATCCTTTGTGCATGCCGGTGCTGCCAATGAATGTAAGGTGGAAGTTGAGCCTATTCATGCAGAAGCATTGGAGGTCATCGATAATATTGAGGAAGCCCTTGCCCATCTTGACGGGGTGCTTGTTGCACCAGGATTCGGAGAGCGCGGCATAGAAGGAAAAATTAATGCCATCCGCTATTTACGCGAACATAAAATTCCATTTTTTGGAATTTGTCTTGGTTTGCAATGCGCAGTCGTTGAGTTTGCCCGAAATGTGATGGGTCTCGAGGATGCCTATAGCACAGAGATGAAGCCGGATGCAGCCCATCCTGTCATCGATCTGATGCATGATCAGAAAAACGTTAAGATGAAGGGCGGCACCATGCGACTTGGGGCTTATGCTTGTGAGGTCAAAGAGGGTACACAAGCATACAAAGCGTATCAATCCACACTCATCTATGAGCGTCATCGTCATCGCTATGAACTCAACAACGAATACCTCAAAGATTTTGAATCAGAGGGACTGATTGCTTCCGGTATCAACCCGGATACAAAGCTGGTGGAGATTATGGAACTTGCTAATCATCCGTTTTTCCTGGGCACACAATATCACCCGGAGCTCAAGAGCACTGTAGAAACACCTCATCCGCTTTTCGTGGCCTTCGTTCGTGTCTGCCTCGAAGAAAAATTAAAAAAGCAAGAGAACGCTCACAACGGTACGGTGATGACGGGAAAAAAATTGGTGACCAAATAGGTCCGGAAGATTACCGGATCAGTGGAGTGCCGCCCGTAAGGGAAGGTCTTTTACGATTTCTGCTTCTTTGTTGATCCACCAGGATAGCCGCTTGTACACTTTGTCTTCGGGGAAATAATGGAGGGCCATCTTCACATAGACATGCCCGTGTTTAGCTTCTGATGTCCAAAGCATTTTATAAAACCTGGCCAGCTCTGCATCTTCCATGTGATCGGCCACTATTTTAAAACGTTCAGCTCCCCTGGTTTCCAGGACAGATGCGATCAGCAAGCGGTCTAGAAACCTTTCTTCGAGCCCGTCATGCTGCGCTTTCATCAGCCCTTTTATATAAAGGTCTTCATGGATAGTATGCGATAATTGAATACCCCTGGATTCCATGATCTTATATACCTGCTGAAAATGCTCAAGTTCTTCAACACCGATATCAATGAGTTCAGGTATGATTTCTATGCGGTTAGGATACTTGGCCACGAGGCTCATGGCGGTCGCTGAAGCTTTTCGTTCACAGTCCGCATGATCTTGCAGGAATGAACTGAAATCAGATAAGACAGCCTCTATCCAGCCTGGCGGACTGGGAAATCCTATGTCAAGGTTAAGCTTCAATACAGGTAAAGATTAACCGTATAAAAGGAAGAGAATCAGGATAAGGACCACCGTGATGATGCCAAGGGTGATAAAAAACCGTTTTTCCTGTTTACGATCACGTACTTTCCTTTGTAGACGGTTTTTTGATATAGTCATATGGCGTTGTATTTGTATGGGCTAAGATACAAAATACTGATCTCTGATAATCCACCCCGGTCCACTTTCCACGCTGATGGTGGATGCAATGCTTACTTTTGTCTATGATGAATCCTGGAATGGTCTTGTATGAAATGACGCTGATCGATCATATCATAGCTGTATTGATCAGCGTGGTTGCCCCAGTACTTGCCCTGTCCTCCCGTCAGATGGCTATGGAGGATATTCGCCTCGAACCCAATGAAAAAATCAGGTTGTATCACAGCAACGCGTTGCTCTTGTTTGTTTTTAGCCTGGTGGTTGTCACCGTCTGGCGTCTACCAGGTAGGAACCTCGTCGGACTGGGTTTTGAATGGCCGGTTTTGAGCCCTGTTGTGCTTTTGCTGATCCTCGCAGTTGTGTTGTTTTATGCATTGGATTATTTTTTTCAATATGGAATCCCCAAATGGAGGGCGAAGACCATGCAGCAGCGACATGCCAGTCTGACTTTTGTCCCAACAGATACAAAGGAATTATTCCATTTTGTTTTTTTAGCACTAGCAGCCGGCATTGGCGAGGAAATCGTCTTTAGGGGTTACCTGATCCACTATATTGTATATTGGACAGGCAACTCCTGGTCCGGGATTTTTACCGCCTGCTTTTTTTCATCTGCACTCTTTGCTTTCCTGCATGGCTACCAGGGATACAAATCTGTAATCAAGATATTTTTCCTGGCCATGCTCTTCGCGGCTATTTTTGTCCTGAGCCAATCCCTGGTGATGGTGATGCTCATTCATACGCTCATCGATGTGTTGAGTGGTTGGCTGGGGATCTACATTCTTAAAAACTTTCGCCAACAGGACGAACCGGAAAAGGAAACCGAAGGTTAAAATACGATCAACGCATAGTCTCGTAAAATTCTGCAACCCGATCATCAACCATAATATCGCGAGGGGTTAAAGGTTTCTTCAGAAAAACCCCGTTTAAGGAGGTGCACCTGCTTAGCGCTACATAGGTCTGTCCATGTTCAAAGGCTCCTCTTCCCAGATCTATCGCTACACGCTCATATGTCTTTCCCTGACTTTTATGAATTGTAACTGCCCATGCAAGACGCACAGGGTATTGGGTAAAACTTCCGATCACTTCAGCTTTAATCGGATTAGCTGTGTCGGTTGACAATGTATACTTGTTGACCTCCCAGGTCATTTTGGGTAATTCAAACACCTCCGTCTTGCCATCATCCGATGTCATGCTGACAATGATCTTCTCCTCTTCCAGTCCGACAATACGGGCCAGGCTGCCATTGACAAATCTCTTTTCAGGGTCATTTCTGATCAGCATCACCTGGCCATCAAGCCGAAGTTCAAGTTTATAATCCGTCGGAAACAATTTAGGATTGAAATCCCCTTTGACTTCACCGGAGTAAAAGAATGATGTAGATGTCAGCAATGCAAGCCGCTCTATATTGATTTGTTGTGCTGCAGCATTGGTACTGCATAAGGTGAGATAAGGTTCCGCAATGGCTTCATCAGGAAGGTAGCGCTCATTCAGGCTGTCGAGTTCATCATAGTCAAACTGCATGGTCCTGATAGCATCCAACAATCGAATAAAATTACGCTCACGCTGTCGGTAGACGCGAGTGAGTTCTATCATCACGAGGTGAACCTTTGACTGGAAGATATGTGCATCAAAAAAATATGGAGAAGGGTATACGGTTCGGAAATACTCCCGCTCTTCCTGACTGCTCACCACCGGAGGAAGCTGAAATAAATCTCCAAAGAATAGCATCTGCACGCCACCAAAAGGAGCTATAGACTTGCGGTGAAGTTTTAAAGAAAAATCTATAGCATCTAGCACATCCGCCCTGACCATTGAAATCTCATCTATGATGATAGCATCCAGTGCAGATAATAAACGCACCAGCCGTTTATTGATAAAGATTTCTCCCTGATGCATCAGTTTAGGAGGAAATTGAAAGAAGGAATGGATGGTCTGACCGTGTACGTTGAGGGCTGAAATGCCGGTAGGGGAGAGGACCACTACTTTTTTACCGGTTGTCTTTCTGAAAAGTTGAAGTAATGTCGATTTGCCAGTGCCTGCTTTTCCCGTAACAAAGAAATGATCTTTCTGGAGCTCCAGTTGTTGCAGGATGTCCTGGAAAGTTTTGTCTAGTAACAAAGGCTCTTTCATGTTTTCTCCTTCACCAGCAATACGTAAACCGGGAAATGATCACTGTAACCTCCCGCATAGATGCCATGCGCATATGCACGCAACGGATATCCTTTGAAGTCCCCTGATTTCTGCGTCAGATAGGGCGGATTAAAAACCACTGCCTTGTGGTATCGGAAACCCGTGGACGAAATTGCAAGGTCACTACTGAGTATGATCTGATCAAACAAACTCCATGCATCCTTGTAGGCGGTGGTCCCCAATCCTTTTCTATAAAACGCCTCGAATGGATTATACATATCGTTTGGGTAAAGGCCTTCAACGGATTTTTCTGAGCGCAGATATTTTCGAACACTTTCATTGACCGGATCATCATTGAGGATACCCATGACTACTGATTTAGTGATCTGGTGATGTGTAGCCATACTGTCCAGAAAATAGCGATTATAGGCCGCTGCTGCAATGCGCAGATGGGCTCTAGTTTGTTCTCTACCACGACGTGATGGCCAGTGATTGATACTGACGATTATAGGCTCACCATTCATCTTTCCGGCAGCGAATAAAATATCCCTTGAATATTTAGTTTCTTCATCTGCTACAGAAGACATCAATGGAAAGTAGAAGACCTGCTCAGGTGTAAAATATTTTGGCTGGTACCATAAGGGGACATCTACACCTCTGCCATCCCTGGAATCCTGATGGATAATCTGATAACCTCGTTTTGCGATAGCAGATTGCCTGACAAGGTCTTCCAGTACACGGATATTTTCGACTTCAGAAACCCCCAGAATTGCAGGTCCGTCAGGGGTATATTCAGTCCCGATTTCTCCGATCACTTTAGCCAGGTGCTGCTGCTTGTCCCAATATACTTTTGAATTGTACACGTTGGGTCCCGATGGTGTAAACTCAAAGTCATCCGTATCCGGGCTATCGAGGGTATCAAATAGACTTTCAAGATTGTAAAAAGCGATACAGGCCACTAAATATTCCTTCTGACCTGTAACAGACGAGCAGGCTCCCCATACAATCAGCAGACAGATGAAATATCTCATGTGGCGAAGATTGGGTAAAATTTTGATTTGAACATTAAAAACAAGTACCACCCTCCTGAATTGGTGTATGGGAATTGGTTGCTTTTGGCGTCATGTTAAAAAACCACCTGCTTTATCTGCACTTCCTGTTTTTTATTGGTAAAGTATATACCTAGGTGAATGTCTCCGGAATATTGCTTGATGATATCACACAATTACCTCTGGCCTATGTAAAAATATATACTGCATTCCCTGCAGAAACCTTATCCGGTGCATCCGGCATATTTACGATCCGTCACCCAGCCATTGCAAACATTTTATTAGGGATGGACTTTAATGGAGAAACAACTGTATATCAAACCAGGATTGCAGATGTGTCTGACGTTGATCTGGGAAATATCCTGGTGGCCTTAAGGCCCTCCTAAACGCAAGATCGTGAACTACCGACCATATCCCTGGAGGAAAGTGATGACCAATCGGATGCCAATATCTCGGGGTTACTCCAATCCGGGGATGACCTGTTTGGCAATATGACAGAATATACCTTCAGCCAGGCTCGTTTCAGACGCCGCGGGCTTGAATCACAGTATAGTGATGCTTATCTCAACAACCTACCTGTCAATGAACTGGAGTCAGGTGGGGTATAATGGAATAGCTGGGGAGGTCTCAATGATGTCATGAGACAAGATGATGAAGTGCTGGGCGCAGAGATGGCCGAATGGGGTTTTGGCGGGATCAGCAATACCTTCAATACTGATCTGAGAGCTACCTCACAGTGGAAACAATCAAAGATTAGTTATGCCTTGACCAACCGCAATTACCGCAACAGGATAATGGGCACCTGGTCAACAGGGCTGTTACCTTCCGGTTGGGCTATTACGCTTTCAGGTTCAAGATGGTAGGCGTAGGAAGGATTTGTTGAAGGGACGTATTATGATGCATGGTCGTATTTTGTTTCCGTCGATAAAAGGTTTGATGAGCATCATTCACTCAATTTTGTTGATCTCGGTGCTCCTTATCAGCGAGGTGGAAGCAGTACCTCGGTACGGGAGACATATGATCTTTCAGCGGATAATTATTATAATTCATTCTGGGGATATCAGCGAGGGAAAAAAAGAAGTGTCAGGACCTATTCCGGTCATCAACCATTGTTTATGCTCCGCCATGATTTTCATATCAATGATCAATTCACCATCACCTCCGCTGTGGGGTATCAAACAGGGAAGAGTTCAATAGGCGCGCTCGACTGGCTGTATGCTAATGACCCTCGCCCTAAATATTACAGGAGGTTGCCCAGCTATGTAGACGATCCGACCGTTGCAGCGCAAATGACATCCGTGTTGATGGAGAACGATGAGCTGATGCAAGTGCAGTGGAATAAGCTTCATGAGGTCAACCTCAATAGTGACTATAGTGTTGAAAATGCAAATGGGATAGAAGGCAATACCGTCTAAACAAGATTTTCCAGGTGATGAAGATATACTACAAAATGATCTTCGCAGACCCAACAGGATCTTGTACGAATACGATCAGTTCGAATATGATTATTCCAGGATCAGGCAGCAGACAGCCTGGACATCATATAGTCTGAATACACAAAAGTGGGAATTAGCCCTTTTCGGTGCAGAAATGCGGATAGAGATGACTGATCTCAACAACCTCTATCCTGTGGGTAGGAAGGTGTATGTAAAAGCTAAAGGTGTCTGGCTTGGAGATTACAATGGACTTGTTCAGTTAGGTGCAGGAGTCGGAACAGATGACCAGAGTGATCCTGAACTTATGCGCATTCCTGAATCACTCATCGATCAGTATATCGTTCCGGCAACTTTTGGAAATGTTGTAACTCCTAAGGTATTAAACATTGATGATCTGACATTTAACGCCCAGGATTCATTGGTGAGCAAGCTTGTTAGCTTTGCAGGGATACAATTTATTGCAGCCGATGCAGGAGAAGTGTATGCCGCCTTTCAAGTGAATACAAACAGGGAAATAGAAAATTGCTACAGTCACCAGCTGATCGCCCGGACCAGTGGCTATGCCACTTTTGCCAGCGATTCTACCCCTGTACTCAACGGTACGATCACCCGTGTCTTAAGCATTTTTGGAGATGTATATCAATTGACGATACGTGATCTGGATGATGTGGTGATGGAAGACGCACGATGGGGGTACTGGAGGAGGCACGCAAGTCCCTATTGATTCAGTGAGGGATTTATATACTGGCAGTGCAACCCCCATCATATCAACATCGATTAAGGGAATAGTAATCAGTGATGTCAACTCACAATCTGTAACCGGGAGGAATCTATATATTGAAGATGAATCAGGTGGATTGGTTTTAAGGTTTGAGGATAATCACTCCTTTGCTTTAGGCACCGAGCTACTGGTAGATTTATCAGGAGGAATGTTAAATGCGTTTAATGGTTTGCTTCAGGTGGAAGGGTTTTCATTAAATGTTGTCACATTTGTAGGAAATCCCGGAGATGTTTCACCTCGCGAAGCAACAGTACAAGAGGTGCTAACAAATGCACAAGCCTGGGAATCTAGGCTGCTAAAAATAAAGGATGTCATGCTCTCCGGCAGTGCTGTCTTTGATGGATCAGTGACGGTGACAGATGCTTCCGGTGGTATGATTTTGTTCACCAGGAGCGCATCAACATTTGCACAGACAGCTATTCCAACTGGCCTGGTAACAATCACGGCTATTGTTTCAGAATTCAATACACCTCAACTGATCATAGTAGTGTGATAATGGCCGTTGCATGAAGTTTTCTCCACCATCAAAAGTCGTGAACCGATCTGATATCGATAGATGATTGCCGTTGCAGGAGTTTGCTCCTGCAACCACAGAAACACCCCCTACATACCAACCAGCAATTTACGTCAAGGATAACTTAAAATAATGGATCCGAAACCGTTGGATAGAGTTTTCCCTGGCAACAAATGATCTAACTCGCTGACCCCTCTGCTGTTGCAGAATCAGACTTGCGGTATGCCTCGGTCATTTCTTTTGAAATAGAACCTTTGGTCACACGAACAAAGGTCTTTTCAGCAATCGTCAGGGTAACTATACTTCCGTCTATTTTATTGACTCTGCCGATAAGTCCGCTGGCGGTCACCACTTCTTCCCCTTTATCAAGGGATTCAAGAAATTTGACTTGTTCTTTTTGCTTTTTCGCTTGAGGACGAATAAAGAAAAAGAAGATCACGACAAACATGAGCAGAAGAGGCCACAAGGAGCCCAGTAGGCTTGGGGAAGCTTGCAAAAAAAAGAGTGAAATCATAATCAGGTTAATTTTTTAAATCCACCTTTCCTTTAATCGTTATTTTAGAACTGTTCGGAAAAGTGTTTGCAAATATAGTCACCTCTTTGCTTTGATCGCCGGCTTTGTGTAATGAGTTGAATTTCACCTTGATAGATGAGGTGCTGTCAGGGGTAATAGGGGTTTTAGGCCATTCAGGGATTGTACAGCCACAAGTCGAGCTGGCACTCAGAATCAATAATGGAGCGGTTCCTGTATTCGTAAAGTAAAAATCTTTGGTGACGACATCGCCCTCCAATATGGATCCGAAATCATATACTTCTTCCTTCCAGGTCAGGATAGGAAGATAGCTACTGTCAATGGTGCCATCTGATCTGACAGGATTATAGACCAGATCCGCCATTCCACCTGCAGGTTTAAAGGCATCTTCAACTGATGAGACTGAACCAGACGATGCATTTTTACATCCACCTGAGAGCAGGAGCACCCCTCCGGAGATTAATATTGTTATTCTGACCACGTTGCAAATCTATTACATTTGATTCCGACATGCGTATTTACCTGGTTGGATTTATGGGAAGCGGCAAATCAAGTCTGGGCCAGCGGGTTGCTGCCCAACTGGCAGTACCGTTTTTTGATACAGATTCAGTGATCGAAGCACAGGCAGGTGTGACGATTCCGGAGATCTTCGAAAGGTTTGGTGAACTCTATTTCAGGCAGGTTGAATCTGACATTCTTAGACAAACTACTTTTTATCCAAAATCCCTCAACGCCACCGGAGGAGGCCTCCCTTGTTTTGAAGACAATATGAACTGGATGAATTTGCATGGCGTCACCATGTATTTGCAATGGCCTGACCATTTGCTTCGCGATCACTTGGTGACGATCAGAAAGTCCAGACCTATACTTGCATCTCTTGATGATTCGGAAGCTAGTTTCAAGATCAACGATCTGCTTTCAACCAGAAAACCGATCTATGAACAATCCGCCATCACTATCGAACTAAATGATGATGAGGAAAGCAATTATAAACTCCTCGAAAAAGCCTGCAAATACATCTGGTAGTCATAGCACATATTTTCTCCTAGCCTCAACCTAGTCTATAACCCTTTCAATAGCATCCGCTGCCTGAATCATCCTGCCGGTCGATTTTCCATCAGGAAGTGGCTTCCCTGTTTCATAGAGGAGATTGTAAGCTTCTTGTGTCGTGATATCCGGCCTGAATGCCTTGAGCAATCCCACCAGTCCGGCTACCATCGGTGTCGCCATAGAGGTGCCGTCCAATTCTTTATATTGTCGGTTAGGGTAGGTAGATAATATCTTCATGCCCGGAGCTGCAATGCCATAGGAAAGATCCTTCACTGTATTGGAAAAAGGGGCCTTTCGCTGATCAGGTCCAAGCGCGCAAACCGAAATTATCCCCTTAGCATTTGCAGGAGAATAGTCTTTTGCATTTTGATTGCTGTTACCCGCTGCTGCGATGACAATAGCACCTTTGGCATTGGCATATTTTACAGCTTCTTCATAAGCCCTTTGACGACTGTCAGATGAAATGCTCCCTAATGACATGCTGATCACATCTGCTCCCATATCTGCCGCTCTGATCATCCCTTGTATGATTGCTTGCTGGTTGCCTATTCCCATTGAATTCATCACCTTGATGCTGGTCACGCTGACGTAGGATGCGTTCGGAATTAAAGAAGCTATTCCTAGTCCGTTGTTTGAAACGGCAGCTGCAATTCCTGCGCAATGGGTTCCATGCCCGAGTGGGTCAGTATCGTTTGATGTGCCATTAGATTGAAAGTATGTTTTCAGATCTTCATGTTGGGCATCAACCCCAGAGTCAACAATGGCGATCAAGGCTACTTTCTTAGGCTTGATCCCTGAAGAATTCAAAAAATCATGTAACCGGTCTCCTTGTATTACATCCCAGCCCCATTGACGATTGGTCATTGGATCATTGACATGCTTTGGACTGACTGTGGATGTGGTTACTACATCTTCCTTTATTTCCAACTGAATGACTTCATTGTATTCTACGAATTCAGTTCCACTCAATCGTTTAAGCTCGCGGATGATTTCAGTGATTTTATTTTCTGACTCATCCGGAATACCCACAGCCAGAAATTCATCGAGACGACTTATTGTCGGATCGACGAGTTGAAAAGCAGGCTCGACCCGCAGTCCGTATTTTTTAATGAGCCGATCATAGGCTTTGGGGATTCCTCCGTTTTCCGTTTCAACGAGCAGTTCAAATTCATCATTGGGTGCAGTCATAGATTTTGCTGCTTCCGGAAACGTCGAGTATAACATATTGAATCCGACAAACTGGACCAGTCCATAGATAACACCTGCAGCTATAAGCACCAGGATAGTACTGTTTTTAAGGTAATTGAACACCTGGGACACCACAGCTAGAATAACCATGTCGCGAAAAAGGATTAATAGCTTATAAGACAAGGAAGCCTCCGTAAAGGCCAGGGAAACAAGGTACACCAGAAAGGAGATAAGGAAAAGAGTACTCATCTTGCGGCTCATCGACCGGTTCTCCTTGAAATAAAACCATAGGATCAATCCCGTGAGAGCAAGCAGGTAACTGATCGGATAAAGAAGATTTAACATAGGGAGTTTAACAAATCTTAACCCAATTTAGTGCTTTACCCCATATGGAGATAATTTCCTTAGACCAATACCTTTACTAATCCGCTAAACAGTTGTTAAGTAAACTCTTAATTTTGCTCCGTGGTATAACCAAAAGGTATTTTTTTGGTTTCTATCGAAGCTTAGTGAACATTTTAAATTAAACTAGATTATGAGTGAAAAAGTACACTGCCTTATAATTGGCAGCGGGCCAGCAGGTTATACAGCAGCGATCTATGCGGCAAGAGCAGGTCTCAAGCCGGTTTTATATACAGGAATGGAGCCGGGAGGCCAGTTGATGATTACAACAGAAGTTGAAAACTACCCAGGGTATCCTATAGGGATCCAAGGCCCACAGATGATGGACGAATTCAGAGAACAAGCAGAACGCTTCGGTACAAATGTGCGCTATGCCCTTATTTCAAAAGTTGATCTGACAGGACCGGTTCATAAAGCATGGACAGATGCCGGGGATGAAATTGAGGCAGACGCCATCATCATATCTACCGGGGCCAGCGCCAAATGGCTCGGATTGGAATCTGAAAAAAGACTGACTAATAAGGGGGTTTCAGCCTGCGCCGTGTGTGATGGATTTTTCTTTCGACACATGGATGTTGCTGTGGTTGGAGCAGGGGATACTGCGGCGGAAGAAGCTATGTATCTAAGTAAACTATGCCCTATTGTCCATCTCATCGTAAGGCGTGATGAAATGAGGGCCAGTAAGATTATGCAAGAGCGGGTGCTGAAAACCTCAAATATTATCGTCCACTGGAATTCAGTGACAGAAGAAATCCTGGGGGATACAGAAGTAGAAGCTATGCGGATTAAAAATACGGTGACAGGAGACGAAAAGATTATTCCGATAAAAGGCTTTTTTGTGGCCATCGGTCACACACCGAATACCAACATTTTCAAAGGATGGCTTGATATGGACGAAGCAGGTTACCTTATACCCGTGCCGGGAAGTAGTAAAACCAAAATCGAAGGGGTATTTGTCTCTGGTGATGCCGCGGATAAAGTTTATCGCCAGGCTATTACTGCTGCAGGTACAGGTTGTATGGCCGCGCTCGATGCCGAGCGATATCTCGGAGCCATAGGAATTGCATAATCAATTGGCCACTTGCGCATAGGCCCCAAAATTGTATTTTTACTTTTCAACCACATTATAAAACCTACCTAACTTACAACTTACAACTCACAACTCACAACTGACAACTCACAACTGACAACTCACAACTGACAACTGACAACTGACAACTCACAACTGACAACTCACAACTCACATTAATATGTCTTCATCTACCAAATTTCGCCCCGGCGTATTACATGGCCAGGAAGTAACAGATCTATTCAACCATGCCAATGAAAACGACTATGCTCTTCCTGCTGTCAATGTTATCGGTACTAGTTCGATAAATGCTGTCCTGGAAACAGCTCAGTTGGTCAAATCACCCGTCATCGTTCAGTTTAGTAATGGTGGAGCTGCCTTCTATGCAGGCAAAGGACTCAGCAAGGAAGGTCAGCGTGCTGCTGTCCTTGGCGCGATTAGTGGTGCCGAGCATGTGCATCGTGTTGCAGAAGCCTATGGGGTTACAGTCATTATGCACACCGATCATTGTGCTAAGAATCTGCTCCCATGGTTTGATGGGATGCTGGATTTTCAGGAAAAATATTTTGATGCAAATGGCAAGCCATTATACAGCTCACATATGCTTGATCTCTCTGAAGAACCCCTTCATGAGAATATTGAAATTTGTGTTTCTTATTTCAAACGGTTGAAAGCTATGGGGATCACCCTTGAAATAGAACTTGGAGTCACTGGTGGTGAAGAGGATGGCGTTGACAATTCAAGTATAGACAATTCAAAATTATATACACAACCAGAGGAGGTCGCTTCTGCGTATGAAGCTTTAAAGGCGATTGGCCCTGACTTTACAATTGCAGCAGCATTTGGCAATGTTCATGGCGTTTATAAGCCAGGTAATGTTTCCCTTAAACCTGTTATCCTGAAAAACTCACAGGATTTTATCCAGGACAAATTTAAAACAGGTAACAATCCGATCAATTTTGTTTTCCATGGCGGTTCGGGCAGCAGTCAGGAAGAAATCCGGGAAGCTATCACTTATGGGGCTGTCAAAATGAATATCGATACGGACATGCAATGGGCATTCTGGGATGGTATCCGCGGATACTACAGGAAGAATGAAGGCTATCTGCAAGGCCAGATCGGAAACCCGGAAGGGGATGATAAGCCAAACAAAAAATATTATGATCCTCGCGTCTGGCTTCGTGCAGGTGAGAAGACTTTTGTCGAAAGACTCCAACAAGCTTTTATCGATCTCAATTGCATCAATCGCAATGCATAACAGTTGTTTTAACAAATAACTATCAATGAATTTTATTTATGTCAAGAAATAAAAGGGTAAGCTGCCACTTTCCACTATTTTCCAATCACAACTTACAACTGACAACTTACAACTGACAACTCACAACTCACCATTCAAACCCCAGTCATACTCCATATACTCCATCAGCGCTTCAGGACTAAGAGGGGTTGTTATAAACGTATTCAGGAATGAAATTACATCCGGTTTGAAATCTTCCTTATACCAACTGAAGAGCTGCGAAATCCTGACAGGAACAACGTCGGTTCGATTGTAATCCGGATTTATAAGAAATGCTTTGGTCCTTGAAGTCAGTTGTGCATATAGCCTGGCTGGATCATATGCTTCATTTAATAAAGGTGGACAGGAGCGCGCTGCACAATTCAAAGCAAAATGAATTCGTGGGTCACGAAACCGTGGGCGGATAATTTCTTTTTCAATCTGATTAAGCGAATACGTCTTACCATCAAGATTTATCCAGGCATGGTCCCAGGGATTACCTTCCTTAATATCCTTAAGCGATTTAATTGGATAATGTAGGAGGACCAATTTGATCGTATACGCATTGTAGACATTTATCCAATAAGCAAGCTGAACATTCGTGCTCCAGTTAGACAATGGCTGCGTACCTGCGAGTTGTGCCAGATAGCTATCAAGTGCGGCTTGGTTTTCTGCCCAGATCGTATAATTGACGTTTCCCTTCGCAGTGACATGCTTTTTAAGTTCTGCAGTCCACGCTGAATGGTCAGGTAACGGTGGACATGCAAAAAAGGTTGATTGTATTTCCTCACTACCCATCGTAATAAGAAAGCCAATCAAATATGAAATCAACTGCACATCAAGATTTTTTTAAATCAACACAATTCCAACCTACTCTCCCACTGCCAATTGCAAACTGCCTGCTGCTCACTTACTCCTCCTCGTCTTCTTCAACCTTATACACAATCGGGGTCAGCATAGGCAGGCCAATCCACTTTTTCTCTTCAGGGCCGATCGTAAAGAAGGATAGTACGCCTCCGGAAGCCTTGGCGATGCGTTCAGCAAAACTGACATATCCTTTATAGAGATATGCTCCGATAGAAGGGTGAAGCGCCGTCAGCACAGGATTGAGCTGGGATAGTTTGTCTGAAATGATTTGATTACGGCTGGCGGTTTCCTTTGGAAGTTCAGCAATCAATTGCTGAATCTTTCCATGTATCTCCTCATTGACAGCCTCATGGAAATCCTTCAGGCGTTCATCTCCGGCAAATGTCCGGATCTGGGCAATTTTATCAGCCCATGATAACTCATCAGCATCAATGTTTCCGTCCGCCCCAGCTATAAGTACCGTGATATACGCATAGGCATCCTTCAACAAACTGATTTCCTCAGAAGACAATAAACTCAGATCCTGGTCCATGTGTGAATTTTTTTCTTGGTTTAAGGCACAATTATAGGCATTTTGTGTTACAGCCTCAAATCAAAACCAATCTAGATTGAAGTTGCATCCGGCTTGAGCAAAACGGCTCTTCCAGATACTCCAGAGGTGGAGGTTAAAGAAATATTTGTGAATAAAAGCATATATATGCCTGATAAACAGATAGTTAAAATTAAAAAACAAATTTAATATTTTAAGATGGGTACATACCCTGCCGCTTCTGTAAATAGGCTTATATTTGCAGCGTTTTTTTAATACCTAGTACCTAACTAAATTGATATGCAAGGCAAAGGAATAATCAAGTTTTTCTTGATTCTGCTTACCGTGGTTTGTTTGTTACAATACCTTTATTTGATTCCCACCCGTAAAGTGGAAAAGAATGCTGAAAAGTTTGCCACGTCAGCTACGGCAAGCATCACCGATGAGGGGGCCAAGAGTATAGCTTACAAACTGGCCAGGGCCAACTACCTGGATTCAATGTCCAGCGAGCCCGTGATTACAATCCCTTTACTAGGCGCTTTCAGCTATGAAAAATTAAAGCAACAACAAATAGCCCTCGGACTTGATCTCAAAGGCGGTATCAGTACCGTCCTGCAGGTTGACCTGAGAGAATTTTTGGAAAACCTTTCCGGCGGAACGAAAGAGCCAGCATTTAAACTGGCCCTGGACAATGCCGATAAGGCCCTGAAGAATGCACAAACCGACTATATCACTCTGTTTGCACAGGAATGGGCTAAAGTATCCAACGGACAAAAGCTCGGCCCGATTTTCTCCCGCAATGCCACCTTGAGGGAAGAAATCAATTTCGAGTCTTCAGATGGCGAGGTGGTCCGTATACTCCGCGCCAAGGCAAATGAAACGGTAGATCTCACTTTCAAACGTCTTAAAGACCGTATAGATAAGCTGGGTGTCGTACAGCCTAATGTATCTCTTGACAATACAAGAGACCTTATCCTTGTTGAACTGCCAGGGATTGATAACGCTGAGCGCGCAAGGTCTTATCTCCAGTCAACAGCTAAGCTCGAGTTCTGGGACCTATACCGCGTATCTGATCCAGGTATACTTGAATCCTTTGCAGCAGCCGATACTAAGCTAACCAAACTCGCTGCCGGTGATACAACCGCCGTATCAACAGATACGACAAGCATGAGGATGGATACTGTCTATACGCCTGTAACAGACTCTCTGGGTAATATCATCGATTCAACCATGACTGTTCAGGAAGTCCCTGCCAATGCTGATCCTACAGGCCAATCAGGTCCACTGTTTTCTCAGTTGAGCCTCAATTTTTATAATGGGCAGACTATTCAGTATCCTTTCGCAGTGATGGGTGTAGCTAACCGCAATAAGATCAAGGCAGTCACAGAAATGCTCGAAAATGATCAGGTAAGACCTTTGTTCCCACAAGATGTCAAGTTCATGTGGAGTTCAAAACCAATGATGGATGCAGATGGAGTTGAAACTGATCAGTATGAACTTTATGCTATCAGGATTAAGCGCGGCTCAGAAAAAGCCCCACTTGAAGGGGACCGGATCGTTACAGCCACATCTAATCCTGACCCAATGACCAATGAGGTAGCTGTAACCTTGAGAATGGATAACCTGGGTGCAAAAATCTGGGCGGATATGACCACCAAGGCAGCTCAAGACAATAACCGTGAGATTGCCATTGCACTCGATGATGAAGTGGTCTCTGCACCACGGGTAAATGAGCCCATTACAACTGGTGATAGCCGTATATCAGGAAACTTTACAATTCAGGAAGGTCAGGATCTTGCCAATATTCTCCAGATCGGTAAACTCCCAGCAAGCACAAGGATTATTCAGGATACTCTAGTTGGGCCCTCCCTTGGCAAAGACAACATTACTAAGTCTATGATTGCCATGATCGTATCCATGATCGTGGTGATGTTGTTTATGATCTTCTACTATAGTGGAAGTGGTGTGGTCGCAATTATCGCGCTGCTCGCTAACTTGTTTTTCATCTTCGGCGCACTTTCCTCTCTGGGTACTGTCTTAACCCTGGCAGGTATTGCGGGGGTCGTGCTTACTATCGGTATGGCCGTGGATGCAAACGTTATTATTTATGAGCGTTCGAGAGAAGAATTACGTGCCGGAAAGACGCTGAAGACCGCTATTTCTGACGGTTTCAAACATTCTTATTCAGCGATTATTGATGCTAACGTAACCACGATTCTCAGTGCTATGGTATTGGCCTATTTTGGACTTGGACCGATTAAAGGTTTTGCCATTACACTCTTGATCGGTGTTGTCTTTTCGTTCTTTACCGCGGTGATTGTCGGTCGCCTCATCATTGAATGGTGGGTGTCTAAAGGAAATACCATCGGATTCTCCACCGAATTAACGAAAAACACGTTTGCAAATCTCAAAGTGGACTGGCTTGCCAAACGTAAAGTGGCCTATATCATTTCAGGTGTTGTGATCACGGCAGGTATAATTTCTATGTTCACCAGAGGCTTTGAGCTTGGCGTGGATTTTCGTGGAGGATATTCCTACAATGTCCAATTTGAGAAAGGGGTTAATGTCGATGCCGAAAAGCTTCGTTCATCCCTGACAGCTGCTTTTGGCGGCACCCCTGTCGTGAAGGCTATTGATGCTGTCAATACCTACAATGTGACGACCAGTTATTTGATGGATGATAATGCAGCAGATGCACAGACACGTGTTAGCCAGAAACTTTTTGAAGGCGTTAAGACGGTTACCGGCGGTGACCTGACGTATGAGAATTTTATGATTACGGATTATTCCGGCACACATATTACCAGCTCAGCTAAAGTTGGTCCAACCATCGCGGATGATATCAAGAAGAGTTCGTTCTATGCAGGGATCTTGGCGCTGTTACTGATTTTCGTCTATATCCTCATACGCTTCAATAAATGGCAGTATTCATTTGGTGCAGTTCTTGCCTTGTTTCATGATGCATTGATCGTCTTATCAGTGTTTTCAATTTTACATGGTTTGTTACCTTTTTCTATGGAAGTGGACCAGACGTTTATCGCTGCGATTCTGACCGTCATTGGTTATTCGATCAATGATACGGTGATCATTTTTGACCGTATCCGGGAGAACTTTGGCCTTTACACTGGTAAATCGAAAGAAGAGATTCTCAACATGTCGTTGAATTCTACCATGAGTCGTACGTTGATTACCTCTTTAACTGTATTCTTCGTCGTACTTGCTTTGTTTTTCTTTGGCGGTGCCAGTATCAAGGGTTTTGCCTTCGCACTCGTTGTTGGTCTGATCTCAGGTACCTACAGTACAATCTTTATCGCAGCACCGATCCTGGTTGACCTTTCAGGCGATATTAAATCAAAAGATAAAGTAACGCATAGCTTCAAGCGCACTGCGGATATCAAATAATAATGTTCTCTATTGAAAGAAGGGGAGGATCGTGTTACAACGGTTTTCCCCTTTTTTTTAGCTTGATTGGCACGCATGTTTTGATCACATAGAATTGTTATTTTGCAACAGTACCACGCCCCGGATCGTTATACCCACTATGCGTATTTATTTATTCTTTGCACTTGTACTCAGTCTGCTATGGATATCCTGCACGTTTACCCGTAAAGTGCAAACAGGCATGCAGGCTTATGAGGTGAAACAGTTTTCAGTCGCCACCCAACTCTTTGAAGCCGAATATGCTGCCAGCAAGTCACAACAGGATAAAGCGCAACTCGCCTATTATGCTGGCGAATCTTTTTCAAACCTGAACGACCCTGCATCTGCCGCCACATGGTATTTTAAAGCGCATCAGGACGGGTTTGGCCCTGAGGCGCTTGACCGGTACGCAGATGCCCTCAAACAGCAGGAAAAGTATCCTGAAGCCATTCAGGCTTATGAAGATTTGCTCAAAGCATCGCCGGGAAATGCTGCATACCGGTCCAATATCACCTTATGTAAGCAAGCCATCGAATGGAAAAGGAATAAGAATGCCGCCTATGAAATATCCCAGGTAAATTTTAATACTACAGCCGCTGACTATGCACCTGTGCCCATAGGTCCAGGAATCTTGCTCTTCACAAGCGACAGGGATTCAAAGGAAACCACCGACAGCTACCTATGGACCGGAAGGTCATTTTCTGACCTTTATGTTTTTAAAAAATCAACACAGGAAGTTTCTCCTTATGATGAAGTTATCAATTCACCGGACAATGAGGGTACGGCTATTCTGAGCCCGGATGGACAAATGCTCGTCTTTACAAGATGTTACTCAGGCCAGGAATATGATGCCTGGTGTAAACTTATGTTCAGCTACAAGCGCGGAAATGGCTGGCTAGAACCAGAACCCTTTCCATTTATTCGAGAGGAAGTCAATTTTGGTCATCCTGCATTTGCTGCCAATGGTACAACGTTGTTTTTTTCATCAGATGCCCCAGAAGGGCAGGGAGGGCATGATATCTATTTTACGCAGATTGACGCTGCCGGCAAATGGGCTGAACCTGTCAACCTTGGCTCATTTATTAATACCGTCGGTCAGGAACAATACCCGACTGTCTATAAAGACACCTTGTTTTATTCCTCAGATCGGCTTGCCGGTCTCGGCGGACTTGATATTTTTAAAACCTACCTCGACCAGCAAGGGCAGTGGGTTCCGCCCATCAATTTAAGATCCCCTATCAATAGTGGAGCTGATGATTTCGGATTGATCGTAGACACGTTTGCCACCCCGGCAGAGAATGTCCTGTTGCAAGGATTTCTTACGTCCTCTCGGGGAGGGGCTGCACGCAATGATGACATCTTCGCATTTACCCTCAAGGGCATAGCACCAACCGATGTTGCGGAAGTACCTAAAAATGAAGTTCCTAAGGAGAAGCCTATTGATTACCAACTTTTTCTTTCGTTGCGCGTGATGGAACCTCAGTTTGAAGTTCCGGATGATCCGAATAGCACGCGGGTCGGAAAGAAAGCACTTCCAAACGGTCCGATCATTATTACACAAGGCTTGTCTGACCAGCGATTTGTTACAGACGAACTAGGTCAATTCCTGATCAAGCTGGAATGGAATAAACAATATACATTTACAGCAAGGTACAGAGATCATCTCGCCGCAACCTATTCACTGAATACGGGTGATATTGAAAGGAATCCTGAAAAACCGATTACAACCATCAACCAAATAATGGAGCTCGATCCGATATTCAGAAATATGGAAATCGTGCTTGAAAATATCTTCTACGACTACGATCAGTGGGCGATTCGTGATGATGCCAAACCATCTCTTAATAACCTTTCTATCATCCTTAAAAATAATCCGACGATCCGTATCCAGCTTTCTTCTTATACCGACTGCCGGGGAACTGATGAATACAACCTTGACCTATCCCAGAAGCGGGCTCAGTCAGCGATAGAATATCTCATGTCCGTTGGTATTCCTGCAAAACGTTTAGTAGCCCAGGGTTTTGGGGAATCAAACCTTTCTGTCAACTGCGTATGCGAGGAGTGCTCTGAAGAGCAGCATCAGGCAAACCGCCTTACAACTTTTAAAATAATCGATTGATCAGATTACGATATTGACCATTTTGTCAGGGATGATGATCACTTTCTTGATAGTTTGTCCTTCGAGCCATTTGATGATTTCCGGTAATTCTTTTGCACTCGACTCAATGAGCGCATTGGGGGAGCCTGCAGGCAAAATGATTTCACTCCTTTTCTTTCCGTTGATGCAGACAGGATAGTTGATGGTGGTATTGACCAGCCATTTCTCATCGTAGGAAGGGAAAAGAGAGGTATGTACGGAATCTTTATTTCCTAGTTGTTGCCAGAGCTCTTCTGCTACAAATGGAGCAAATGGAGCAATCACTTGAACTAGTGGTGAAAGTATTGATGCAGATCGCTCCTCCGTTTTCCTGAGTTCATTGACGCAGATCATAAACTGGCTGATGGCGGTGTTGAAGGAAAAGCGCTCGATATCCTCTTCCGTCTTTTTAATGGTGGCATGCAGGATTTTATAGGACGTTTCCTTTGGTTCGGCTGAAGTCACAATCCATTCCTCCTGTTCGTTGTAAAACAATGTCCATAATTTTCGGAGAAACTTATTGATACCTTCGATGCCCATCATATCCCAAGGCTTGGATTGCTCGATCGGTCCGAGAAACATTTCATACATACGAAAGCAATCCGCTCCGTACTTCTCAATGACATCATCAGGATTGACCACATTGTGGTATCGCTTTGACATTTTACCTACTTCAGATTGGGTATAAAAGGTGGCCCCATTCTGGTTGTCAGAAGTGTATACACCATCAAAGCATTCAAAAACAGCATCTGCATATTCGGGACGCCATTTTATAAACGATTCGATGCCATTGCCATCAAGATGTGAAGTAGGCTGACCATAGGCTGATACAAAACTGATGTGAACCGGAATAGCCGACAGTAATTCATCGGGAATTTCTCTTGCTGCAGCCAGTTCAGAACTTATGAAATGAGCTTTTCCGTCTTTGCGTTCTTTGAATAAGAGCAGACTCTCGACTATTCCCTGGATCATACCCTGGTTCACCAGTTTTTTGAAAGGTTCCTGAGTTGGGACATAGCCAAGATCATACAGAAATTTGTGCCAGAAGCGTGAATACATCAAGTGACCCACAGCATGCTCCACACCTCCTACATACAGGTCAACATCTTTCCAGTAGTTAATAGCATCAGGCGAAGCAAACGCTGTCTGATTATTCGGATCCATGTAGCGCAGAAAGTACCAAGAAGAACCTGCGTACCCTGGCATGGTGTCCGTTTCCCTGTAGACCCCAGGTGTTGGTCTAGCCCAATGATCTAATCGCGCAAGTGGTGATCGTCCATCAGGTGAGGGTTTGAAGTCATCGAGATCCGGCAACACATGCGGAAGGGTGCTTTCCGCCATTTCATGCACGAGTCCTGCATCATCATAGAACACAGGGAAAGGTTCGCCCCAGTAGCGCTGGCGACTGAAATTTGCATCTCTTAGTTTATAGGCGATCTGCCTGGTACCCAGTTTGTTTGTTTCAAGGTAATCAAGCATAGATACCAAGGCGGCATCGACAGCTAATCCGTTGAGAAAAGAAGAATTCATGAGGATACCCTGCCTGTCCCCGATCTCCGGGGTATTGACTCCGGACCTGTCGATAATTTCAACTACAGGTAATTTATGTTGAATTGCAAAAGCGTGGTCACGTTCATCATCACCAGGCACGGCCATGATAGCTCCGGTTCCATAATCCTTCAATACATAATCGGCAATCCAGATTTGTATTTGTTCACCGGTGATAGGATGCACAGCATACGCTCCGGTCCAGGCACCTGCTGTGGATTTCTGACCTGCTGATTTTGGATCAGAAGATTTTTCTTTTGATTGATCCACAAATGTATTTACAATTTCTTTCTGGCCTTCGCTTGTGATGAGTGAAACAAGGTCGTGGTCATTGGCCAGTACGAGGAAGGTCGAACCGAAAATCGTATCCGGTCTTGTTGTAAAAACCCGGACGGAATGATTTTCATTCGCCACCTTGAAATCTATAAAAGCACCTTCAGAACGTCCGATCCAATTGCGTTGTATAGTCTTCAGACTCTCACTCCATTGGATGGTATCCATGCCCTGCAATAATCTTTCGGCATATGCAGTGACCCGCAAAGACCATTGCATCATTTCTTTCTGGATGACCGGAAATCCACCACGCTCACTTACTCCGTCCTTAACTTCGTCATTAGCCAATACAGTACCGAGCGCTTCACACCAATTGACATAGCCAACTTTTCTAAAGGCCAGCCTGTAATTCATAACGATGGTTTCTTTTTTAGCCGGTGTCATACCAAACCATTGATCTGCAGAGAATGGAGGATGAGGTGATGCTGCGGCATGAATACCAGAACTCCCGTTTTTTTCAAAGTGGCTGATCAGAACAGATATCGGAAGGGCTTTGTCTTCCGTTTTATCATAATAATGCCCATAGAGTTGAAGGAAAATCCATTGTGTCCAGCGATAGTATGCAGGATCATCTGTACGGACCTGGCGGCTCCAGTCAAAGGAGAAACCAATATTATCCAATTGTGCACGATACCTTGATATGTTGTCAGAGGTGCTTTTGGCCGGATGTACGCCTGTATCCAGGGCATATTGTTCTGCGGGGAGACCAAAGGCGTCATAACCCATAGGATGGAGCACATTGAAGCCCTTCATCCGCTTATACCGCGAGTATATATCGCTTGCTACATACCCTAGTGGATGACCGACATGCAGGCCAGCCCCGGAAGGGTAGGGAAACATGTCGAGTACATAAAATTTAGGTCGTGAAGGATCTTCACTAACCTTATACAGGCTTGTTTGTTCCCATATCTTCTTCCACTTTGATTCTATCGTATTGTAGTCCAGTTTCATTTAGTCCTGTTTGTATGTCGGGAGGGCAAAAATAGGAAAGATGCAGCAGTAAACAGGTGGATCACCTACCTTTCCACGGTATGGCTCTGTTAAGAAAAATGTCTATTTTGCTCAGATCAATCCGCTTTTGATATGCGTAAGTTCATTTTTACTCTCCTCCTCATCCTCGCCGGTTATATCGGATACATGTACTTCTTTGGCAAGGGTGACGACAAAGCTAAAGCGGAAATCATCGTCCATGAAACCAGGGATCTGGGTAAGGCCGTGGGTGATTTCTTAAGTAAACAAAAGGACAAGTATGATGATGGTGAGTTTGACCGCCTCATTGATAAGGTCAGTGCTTCCCTTAAAAAATTAAAATCGGATTCCGGGGCTAAGGACGAAGAAGTAAAAGATAACCTGCGTGACCTGCTAAAGGAACTCAAACAAATAGATCCTGAAAAGCTGAATGAGGAAAACCGCAAAGCCCTTGAAAATCTCATTAAAGACGTCGATGAACAGCTAAGTACAAAAAACAAATAACGTCTCCCTTCATCATACCTAGTTCCTTATTCCTAGTTCCTTATTCCTAGCTCCTATTTCCTAGTTCCTTATTCCTAGCTCCTTATTCCTAGCTCCTTATTCCTATTTCCTTGTTCCTAGCTCCTTATTCCTAGCTCCTAGTTCCTTATTCCTATTTCCTAGTTCCTTATTCCTAGCTCCTAGTTCCTAGCTCCTAGTTCCTTATTCCTAGTTCCTAGCTCCTAGTTCCTTATTCCTAGTTCCTAGTTCCTAGCTCCTAGTTCCTTATTCCTTATTCCTAGTTCCTTATGCTTTACGATCGGTCGCACCCCTGTATCGCCCTCAATCTGTCGATC
>JAWXAW010000289.1:0-2926 GCA_034439675.1 Saprospiraceae bacterium
AGCCGCAGAGGTGCAGTTTATTGCATTTGGTCCTTTCGACAAGCTAAGGGACCAAGCATATCACTGTCTCACTCTCTTATGTAAATGCTATTACGACTTCGACACCTGGTTACTAAACGTCAATGGCTTCTCAGGTTTGAGATTCTTGTTTAGAAAATCTGTCATCTTCACATACAAATGCCTTCGGGCATTGTCCCCATAGATACCATGGTTCCGGTTAGGGTAGTAATACGTATCATATTGCTTATTGGCTTTGATCAACGCAGCCGACATTTCTGCGGAATTTTGAAAATGCACGTTGTCATCGGAGTTGCCATGCACAAGCAGATAATTACCGGTCAGGCGGTCCACAAAATTGATCGGTGAATTGTCCTCATATCCTTTGGAGTTTTCTTTGGTGTCCCGCATATAGCGCTCGGTGTAGATGGAGTCATACCATTTCCAGTTAGTCACTGGTGCGACGGCTATGGCTGAATTGAAAACATCATTTCCTTTCAACAAACAAAGTGAAGACATATACCCTCCATAGCTCCATCCGAAAATACCGATCCGAGAAGAATCAGCATACGGCAGTCTGCCCAGATATTTTGCTGCTTCTATCTGATCGATAGTTTCATAATGCCCTAACTGCAGGTAGGTCATCTTTTTAAATTCTTCGCCGCGGCCACCTGTGCCTCTGTTGTCGACACATGCGATAATATAACCTTGTTGTGCAAGTGATTGATACCACCAATAATCAGCACCCATCCATCCATCGAGAACTTCCTGGGAGCCGGGACCTCCATAGAGGGTCATAAACACAGGGTATTTTTTGGCAGGATCAAAATTCAAAGGCTTGATCATATATCCATTAAGATCAACACCTTCAGACGTAGTGAAATTGAAAAATTCAACCGGCTGTGCACCTGCTTCAGCCTGCTGCTTTTTTACACCTTCGTTGTTTTCAAGCACTCTGACCACTTTGCCATTACGGTCATATACTGTATAGGTTGGTGCTGCATTGATCGTGGAATGATTCATTACGAACAAATCAAAGGTGGTGGAAAACTGAGCCGTGTTCATGCCTTTTTCTGCGGGCAGATGTTTTTTATTTTCACCATCAAGCCCTATACTGAACACTTCTCTCTCCATCGGAGAAACAGATGCTGCCTGGTAATAGATCTTTTTATTTGTTTCGTCTACACCATAAAACGAAGTGACCTCCCAGTTTCCCGCGGTGATTTGTTTCCTGAGTGCGCCACGCATGTCATACTGATAGATATGGTTGAATCCGTCCTGTTCGCTGGTCCAAATAAAACCCTGATCATCCGGCAGGAAGGTGAGATTGTCATGAATATCGATATAATATTTGTTTTCTTCCTGCAGCAGTTTGGTTGTCTTGCCACTCACTGAATTGGCCAGGAGAAGTTCAAGATGGTTCTGATGCCTGTTCATCCAGAATACACAAAGTTTTGATGGATCATTCGTCCATTTGATGCGCGGGATATACCCGTCAGGATCACTGGTACGGTCAACATCCACTTTCTTTTTGGTCTTCGTGTCAAAAATATGGATGCTGACTTTGGAATTTTCCATACCCACTTTTGGATATTTGAACGTGACATTTTCCGGATACAATTCACCCGTATAGTTGGTCATGGAAAATTCCTTTACGGCACTTTCATCAAACCGGTAGTAAGCGATGTAGCGGTTATCGGGAGACCAGGCAAAAGCTTTTGTAAACGAAAATTCTTCTTCATACACCCAATCACAAGAGCCATTGATGATCTGATTCCATTTGCCATCCATTGTAACCCTTGTTGTTTTTCCGGATGCCAGATCTTTAAAGTAAACATCATTGTCCATGACAAATCCAACTTTCTTTCCATCCGAGGAAAATGTCGCATGCATTTGTTTGCCTGCCTCGTTTAATGCGTTCAGGGCATGAGAAGTCGTGTTATAGATATAAGTCCATTCTTTTGTTGAATGGCGATAGATAGCTTCGCTACCTGCAGTCAGGAGCAGTTGAGATTCATCATCGCTAAAGGTATAATCATCAATGCGCTTGACATCTCCCGGAAGATTAAGCAGGTTTACATCCAGCAGGGTATCTGTCAGGTTGCCTGAGGTGAGATCATATTTCAGAATATAGTTGTCTTTCAGGGTGGTGTAATGACGACCGTCATTCATAAACCGAAATCCTGGAACACCCTTCGTATGGAAGGTTCCATTGGTCCATATGTCATCTATGGTGATCTGGCGTTGGCTGAAAACGAGAGACAGCGGAAGGATGATAAAACCGATCAGTAAAAGTGCAAATTGCCTGGAGCAAGTCATGAGCAAGAGATTTTGGATGGAGGGTAGTAAAGGTCGTGATTTGAATTTGCAGATCAAAGGGGATAACCTGGGAATGGTCTATGATTTATTAAGGTATATCGAATACTTGAAAGGTAATATTTTGTAAAGCCAAACAATTGATTCCATCATACAATTGATCCCCGGGGAAAAGTACTTGTCCTTAAGAACCCAAAGGGGTCCGGACTCCTGCCTGGACAGAGACCGAAAGCAGGTGTTTACCATTATGATTGCTGAATGTCAGGTTTGGCACCTGGTATTGATAAGCGGTCTGCAGAAAAAGGGTTTTGCGTTCGGCAAGAAGATACTCGAGTCCTATACCGAGATGGGCAGAGATAAAACTCGTATTGCTGAATGGCGCTTTTTCACGGAAGTCATCACTCACTCGTTTCGTCTCCCGAATGGTTCTTGCCAGGGAAGGATTGTTGTTCGGATTTTCACCCTCAGGGAGTGATGGGAAATTATACTTAATTAAGACATCTATATCCGATTGTGCGATGAGGTGAAGTCCAAATCCTGCAAGTGCATATGCTTTCAACCGGCCCTTTGGTTCGAAGCGATATCTGTATTGAAGAGGTATAGAAATGAGCTG
>JAWXAW010000290.1:0-11572 GCA_034439675.1 Saprospiraceae bacterium
TCTCGAACCGCGGACCCTCCCGCCGCACTTGCTTTTAAAAAAAGCTGCGTGGCGGGATGCTCTGAACCAGCTGAGCTATACTCCCAATATTTTATTTCAATGTATGTCTCGAACCGCGGACCCTCCCGCCGCACTTGCTTTTAAAAAAAGCTGCGTGGCGGGATGCTCTGAACCAGCTGAGCTATACTCCCAATATATTCTTTTCAATCTCGAACCGCGAACCACCCCTGTAGTACATACTACAGGGTGCTCTGAACCAGCTGAGCTATACTCCCCTTTCTTAAAAGTGGAGTGCAAACATAGTATGTCTTGGTTACATCTCAAAATATTTGGCTTTTAAAAAAAAATAACCATGTATATTCCATTAATAGTAAGCATTTTATACTGATAAAGCTTAAAAAATGCCATATCAACAACAAGCCTAAGAGTGCCTTTACCACAAGCTGAGGAGATCAATGCCACCAAAAGGTCCCATTTATGAGTTCTTACTTATGCAAGGCGTTAAGATTGGACCTACACTCAAGTGATATCAAGCTTACAACTTGCATAGGTACAAGTCAGAGACTTATACCAATGTGTGTGTTGAAGGCTAGACCACAAGTCTGTTGATTAGAATGAGGGGTAGCCACATATTTAATTTAGGATGGTCAGATATCGGTAGGTCTATTTAAAATATATGTCGTATATTATCATCAAAATGATTATTTTTGTTGATATTATAAAACATATGCCACAGAAAAAGCGGATTCTATTTCCAAAGCACGAGCAAATCCTAGCCCAGGTAGGTGAAAATATCCGCCTGGCCCGGAAGCGAAGGAAACTGACCACCATCCAGGTAGCCGAACGGGCCGGAATGGATCGCACTACCCTATACCATATTGAAAAAGGTAGCGGAAGTGTATCGATGGCCGCTTATTTCAATACACTACGTGTGTTGGGATTACAGGATGATTTTCTCAAACTAGCGGCCGATGACGCATTGGGGCGCAAACTGCAAGACTTGGATTTAAACTAATAGCCCTTATGACTACCGGTAAAATTGACATATCCGTCTACGCACACTGGAAGGGGATGGACACGCCCAAAAAAATGGGCATACTCTCGGCGCAACAAGCGAAGGGTCGAAAAGCATTTGCCTTTCAATATGATGATACATGGCTTACCACAAAAGAGCAACGTATACTGGACCCCGATCTGGGATTGTATGTTGGTCTGCAATACCCAAATGGAAAGGAAAATTTTGGTTTGTTTATGGACTCGATGCCCGACACCTGGGGGAGAACACTTCTGAAACGAAGAGAGGCTATTCATGCGAAGGAAGAGCAGCGGCCTCCACGCATTTTACATGACATTGATTTTCTCCTTGGCGTTCATGATCAGACAAGGATGGGTGCACTGCGTTTTAAGCTGGATGATGGTGCAGATTTTTTACATCATGACCAACATATGGCTGCCCCCCCATGGACGAGCCTAAGAGAACTACAACATGCTGCGAAAAGCATCGAAGAAGCTCATGATCATACAGCGATTAAAAAATGGCTGGCTATTTTGTTAGCGCCGGGTTCTTCACTGGGAGGTGCGCGTCCAAAGGCCAATGTATTGGATCAGAAAGGAAATCTCTGGATCGCGAAATTTCCGTCTGCAAATGATAATATCGATAAAGCGGCATGGGAGTTTCTGGCCTATCGACTTGCCACTCAGGCAGATATAGAAATGTCTTCATGCAGCTTAGAAAAAATCACAGGACCACACCATACTTTTTTCACCAAACGATTTGATCGGGAGCATAAAGCTCGCATTCACTTTGCCTCTGCAATGACAATAACAGGTCATGATGAAAGTAGTACAAGAGAGAACAAAGCAAGCTATCTTGATATGGCAGAGTTTATTCAGTATAATGGAGTCCGGAACAAAATAGATCTTCATCAACTCTGGCGAAGAATTGTCTTTAACATAGCTATCTCCAATACGGATGATCATCTGCGTAATCATGGTTTTATCTTGACCGACAAAGGCTGGATACTCTCACCTGCTTATGATCTCAATCCATCCATCGATAAGGATGGCCTTGCCCTTAATATAGATGCAGCTCAAAATGATCTTGATTTTGATCTCGTCAAAAGTGTGGGATCCTATTTCCAATTGATAGCCCCTGAAATGGACCTAATCATAGCTGAAGTAAAACGTGTAGTAAGTCAATGGCGTAAGGTGGCGGCTGAAATTGGTATTTCAAGAGGCGAACAGGAGTTGATGAGTGGGGCGTTTAGATTTTAATGCAATGATTTATATATCCCCGCTCGTCAGGAGAAGAGCAACATATCAGGTATAAGTCAGGAGACTTGTACCAGCGTATTAGGTGATAGCGTACAAGTTGTTTGAATTTTGTGAGTCAATATCTGTGGATTCACCTATTGGGTACAAGTCAGGAGACATGCACTAGCATATGAATGTGTCAGAACACAAACCAGAAGACTTTTACCTACGTGCCAGACCTCAAGTCAGTTGATTTCTACAAAGTTGATCCTAAAGGCGCATCTGCACAGTGTGCGAAAAACGAATTTTTGCCACCAACGCTGCATGTAATCGGTAAATAAGAATGTAGGTATTTCGGTAAATAAGAATGTCACATTTCGGTAAATAGGAATGTAGGTTTCCAAGCTGTAATTCCCGGTAAGAAGTAAAAGGTTGTAGGATTCCAGAAGAGTTGCCCTAGGGCAAGTCTTCTGGAGGCGACCTGTTTAGGGGTCTGATTATTGAGATTTGTATCCTCTAAATCAGACTCTTATGAATACATTTCAAAACAAATGGATGGTATACCATGAGCTACAAAGGCTTGCAAGAGATGGCAAGAAAGCATCTCAAATTGCTTCCTATATGGCAAAAGCAAGTGCGGCGGGAGGGTTCGCGGCCTGTCCCGCATTTTAGCGGGATTCGAACCCGTGTACTCCCACAAGAGAAGGTCACCGCATGGTGGCCTTTTTTCATTTATGCCTTATAGCTTAGTGGGATTCGAAATGGTTTGCTCTCTAACAATGAAGATTTTCAATCTATCGCTTTGTTCTCATCAATATCCAATTCAGCGAATTTGGCTATCATTGTAGGATTTCCTTTTATTAGTTTTTTAACCGTGAGTTCTTCAGCTTTATTATTGGCCAGGCGCAAGTTATTTTCTGATGAAATCAGTGCTTCTTTGGTTCTTTGAAGTTGAGCTATAGATTTGTCAATGCCTTCAATGGCGCTATGAAATTTTTCAGTTGCAAGACGGTAGTTGCGCCCAAAGGAATCACGAAAATCATTCAGCTGATTTTCAAAATTGGTAACGTCCGTATTCTGACTTTTTATAACGGCAAGCTCAGCTTTGTATTCCATGGATTTCATAGCGGCATTGCGAAGCAATGTTATTATCGGAATGAAAAACTGAGGGCGAATAATATACATTTTAGGGTAGCGATGTGATACGTCGATAATACCTGTATTGTAGAGGTCATTGTTTTCCTCAAGAAGGGACACTAAAACAGCATATTCACATTTCTTTTCCGACCGGTCTTTATCGAGCTCTTTCAGAAAATCTTCATTTTTCTTTTTGGTAGCTGTAGTATCCGATTCGTTCTTCATTTCAAACATGATGGAAACGACCTCATTGTCGGCAGCATCACACTCGCGGTAAATATAATCACCCTTACTGCCACCACTTGCATCATTATCTTTTTCAAAGTAAGCCTTCTGGAAGCCCGTGGCGCGCAATTGGTTGAATGAATTTTCGCAATGCTGTTCTAATGTTTCACCAAGCATTTTGGTAGAAAGCTTGATCTTCATGTCTTTGAAACGTTCTATGATATCGTCTTTGGCCTTTAAATCGGAATCATATTTAGTTTTCCACGATAATTCAACCTGTTGTTTTTCACTCTCTTTTATTCTGACATCGGCTGCTAAAAGATCTCGTTCCTTCTCAACTCTTACCACTGCTTCAGTGACAGCAAGTTTCTTCTCGATTTCGGAAGATTGAATTCTGGCATTTAATTTGACTATTTCAACTTCATTTTTTGAGTTGAGTTCAAGTATGGCCGCCTCCTTTTCAGCTTTAAGAGAAGCGTTCAGTGTATCTTTTTTTGACAATTCAGCCTGTAGGGCACTTTTGGTTCGCTCTTCGGCAAGTTGGACTGCGCTCTCTTTTTCCGATTTCAAAAACGCCTCACGCTTGTGTAATTCGCCTTCAAATTCGTGGTCACGTATCTGCTTGACGATATTTGCAAAACCGGCTTCGTCAATCTTGAAAGCCTTTTTACAATTTGGACATATAATCTCGTTCATTTGCGTTTTCCTATTTTATGGAGCAAGGTATATTGCCCATTAGTTACTATTTCATCAATTGTATTTATATACTGTGATATAACTTTAAGTTATTTCACTTTTAGTTGAAGCTCTCGTATGAGCTTAAGAATCTCCTCCCGATTTCCGGCTTTAGTAATAAAGGTGGGTAAGCGACTAAACATCAGACTGTTTTTACTGCCTTTGTTGTCTATACTTCGCTCACGGAGCTTGGCGCTGACGTATTGCTCCAGCAGCGTGAGCTGCTCATAGTTGTAGGACCAGAAAAGATCATCACCGATGGGTTTCTGGAGCCATAGATATAAACCAAAGATAAGATCACACATCAAGCCTTCCTTCTTGGGGTGCCGTGACAGATGAGCTTCATATTCACACTCGTCGCCACATTGATCACATTTCAACTTTAGCTTTTTCCATCGTCCATCCACCGGAGGGCTGCGCGGGAGTGGGTTGCGACATTCCCTGCACTTAACGGATACATAGGCTTGCATTGATCCATACCAATGTCCGGGTTCTTCTACGTGAAAGCACTTGGAGCAGTTGAGCCGCCAGGACTCTCCATGCGGATTGATGAGGGCCCTTCCATCACATTTGGGACAGTGTACTAAAAAGTGAGTCGCCAGATCAGCAAGGTGTGTCCCTGGATCAGCAAATCGTTTTTGCTCGCTCAACGCTCCGTTGTTTTTTTGACTTTCGTAAAGGTCTTCTTCTCTGTGTGATATACACCGTTGACAAATCCCAATAAATTTTCATCTAGATCAGTAACAGATGAGTCTGGTTTTGAAGAGTAATATGGGAAATCAAATTCAAGTGAAAGTGGATCCTCATCGTCTACACCCATCCCAACCATTTGAACTTCTTCCAGGTAGAACGGCGAAGGAAGATTTTTCTGCGCCCAAGTCAATGCAAGTTTATAAGCTTCCTCTCTATACCCTGTAGAACGCGCTGAACTAGCATTGATCGTCCATTTCGTATTCATAATTTCCGCTTCCAGCCCCGGGGACCATTCATAATCAAGAGATAATATTTTTTTATCTTCATGAAACGTGTCTCCTCGATTCCAATAGTCTAAAGTAACAATGTCCTTAAATCGCTCCTGATAAACTGCAGGCTCCATAAATTCTATCCAGATGCTGGTTTGCTTATGATCAGGCATTGCATCAAGGGTAGCCATTATTTTTCCGAGATAATCTTTTCTCAATTCAGGAGTCGGCTCTTCGTAGATCAATATATAAGCGGCCATTTCGATAACCCCAACAGAAAATTTTCCCAGATCTTTTTCCTTTAGAGCTTTAAAAAGGCTACGCCCTTCTGCTACTTCTTTACGGCTCTTTATTAGTGAAGCCTGAACTTCTTCTTTCGTGACACCAAGACCGGGTTGTGCCTTATACCAGTTCACCACGATCTGAACCTCCGGATCATGCTTATCAGCCACCATGGAAGTCTTCTTCTTGTAATATAGATTTTTGAGATCAACATTGATGATATTTCCCGCGACTTCTAGTTGCCCCGGAAAGTTGGTTTCCAACCAGGTGGGGAGATCATTTTTCTTTTCTTTTTTCTGGAAACAACCAAAGAGGGTAGACAGTAATGATGCCATGAGCAGGATTTGGAATTTGGGTTGAATGAATTTCAATGGGTTTGGGATATGGATTTGTTTGTACAAAAATATCATATGACACGGATTCCCGGAGGTAATTGTTTGCAGCTGGGTTTGGTTGTCAATTGTAGATGATCGTACTGATCGGTTCTGCCCCGATGGGGCAGGATAAAGATTTGTCTGTTTCCGGTGTTACCGACATTTTGCCCCGAAGGGGCAATGATGATTCTGCCTCCAATCCCCTGCCTCCTAATTCCTGCTTCCTGCTCCCTGTTTCAATATTTATATGTAATTTTGTCCTAATATATCGCCAAACCATGAAAGTTACCGAAGAATTAATCGACCAGATACTCGAGCAAGGAGAAAACGGATCCCTCGATCCATCGCCATATATGGAGAGCCTCAAGTACCTCCTACTGGAGGATGAAGAGGTCGACATGACCGAAGAAGACCATGCCTATATGATCTTCCTGGGTACCATCTGCCTGGAAAGCCTCAAGCGCAACGACCTCTATAAGGAGATCGAAGACGAAGAAATACTCTTTGACTTGGAGGATGCCAACTGGGAAGCCCTCGAAGCTGCCGATGGAGACCTTGATGACTTTGTCGATGCGATCGCTGAAAATTTCCCTGAAAAGGACCTGCTCGATTTCCTCGCCTTCTCCATTTTGCCTACGGATGACGAAGAGGACAACGAAGAGCCGGTGTTGAGTTCAGAAGACGCACAGATCCTAGGATTCGTGAGGCTGAAGGCGATACTGGATGCCATTCTGCTTCCTGCAGTATAGTCCTTATTACCCGTTTTTTGTAGCCAGATAGTTGTGTTGCTCCCCGCTACCCTCTATACATTCTTGTATCTCATAGGAGACCAGGGATAGGTTTTTTCTATTCCTGCTCAAGGCACATCCGGTCAGAATCTCCTGTGTTTCTGAAAGATTTCCGTCCCATTATAGGCTTATAAAGAAAATGTAAATAATTAAATTTCGTATATTCGGAGACTGCACTTCAGAGAATTCCTTTACCGTGGAAGAGCGATTGATGAAGTGTCACCTGTGGTGTGACATTCATCAATGCATAACTCAGTGATTTGAAATGATCCATTCGGGATCAGCAATCCTATTTTTTATCTCCTAAACGGTCATCAATGAAAAATTCAACTTTTAGGTTGTTCATTTCAACCCTGGCACTGTTTATCTTGGTTGCCTGGCCTATTGCTCCGGTCGAATCTCAAACTTTTCAGCGCCTCTATGGTACTTCGCTAGACAATACTTTTTCAAAAGTAATCAGGGATGGTTCAAATTACTATGTGCTCGGACAAGATGAATCCACCCAGGGATCCCCGATGCATGCAACGGTCACAAGACTCGGCGCAAACGGAATCCATCAATGGACTCTCCGCCTGGATATTCCTTCCGTATGGAATGATGCCGTACTCACACCCACGGGTGACCTCTTTGTAGTTGGTTCGACATTGCCCGGAGATGCAACCAATAAAAGTATCATGGGCCTTGTCACTCCATCAGGAGGTGGCAACTTCATCTGGCTAAGAACATATGATGTGCCAGGCAGAGAAGGCCTGTCAAGAATCGTACAGAATCCAAATCCGCAAAACGCATCGTTTCCTTATTATATACTTGGCAGCCAGTTTGACCCAAATGGTAACGCCACTTGGGATGATGTCATACTCATGAATATCAACGCGGCGGGTACCTTCAACTGGAAGAAACGATATGCCAGCATCGATGACGATGAATTCTCACGCGACCTTGAAGTAATGCCAAATGGAAACTTGATCATTTCAGGCAATAGAAGTACTCAGGGCTTAATATATCTAACCGATAATTCGGGAACACTGTTTACTGGGATAACTCCTTCCGGACATTCATTTACGTATGCCGACTTAGCGCAATCAAGCGGCGGTGGTTTCTTTGCTGTGGGGAATACTTTTCCAGGATTCACTCCTTACCTGATGAAATACGACAACAACTTTATTGCCGTATGGGATGCAACAATTTCAGGGTTAACATCCATCCATCAGGTGTGGGAGGAATCATCGAGTGGCCGTATCTACGTCACCGCACGAGGCGTTTTTAATGGGATAAGCAGGAGTGTGTTATTACGTTTTTCAGAGATGGCCAATCTTCCATCACTTGATTGGGTCAAATACCTTGACAACGGAGAAACAAATTATTCAGGAGGATTATCCACGCTCCTGTCGTCAAATCAGATTGCATATGCAGATGGCAGGACCCCATCTTCAGGAGGATTCGGTCAGGTATGCGCATTTGTATCCATCAGCGATATGGATCTCACCACCTGCATGACGGCAGAGGATTTTGCAGATGTGCAGACACTGTCCATACTCTATGATGCTCCGAATCTGCCACCAATCGAATTTTATGATTTTCCTACAGGCACGGACATTGTAAGTGCTGCGCTCAACTGGCAAGAGAATGATGCGTGCAATACGGGCTCATGCCAGGCAGATTTTATCATTACCCCCATAGGCAATTGCGGTCATTATCAGGTGACCAACACCAGTACCGGTGTACAACCGCTTACGTATTCATGGTGTAATGGTATGACGACTCAAGATCTTGATCTGCTGCTGCCATGCGGACCACATACCTTTTGCCTGACCATAACAGATGCAGAAGGATGCACAGCAAGTTACACAGAGTCAATTTCCGTGACAGACAATGTTCCTCCTGTAGCCAGATGTGCATTGCCTTTCGGAGTTGTGCTGGACGCAAATTGCACATACACCCTTATACCATCACAAATTGATGGAGGATCAACGGACAACTGCCAGATCCAATCCTTAAGTGTAAGCCCGGCTGTACTTAGCGGTTGTGGCGTTTTCCCTGTGACCTTAACCGTCACAGACTGGTGTGGAAATACCAGCAGTTGTGTCACAATGATTCAAACTATAGAAGATGTTCCACCAGTCATAAGATGTCCATCTGATCAAATCTTAACAACAGGAAATTCAAATTGTACATTAGTAGTTAACGGGATTCAATGGACTTCGTTAACGGACAATTGCAGTACAACATCTGTATCCTATTCCGTGTCAGGTGCCACCATTGCCACAGGTAACGGTGATGCAAGCGGTTTAACCTTCAATCAAGGTCTCTCATTGGTCACGTACACTGCAATAGACGATTGTGGAAATACTTCATCGTGCTCGTTTACAATAAAAGTAGTTTGTGTCTGTAACTGCATCAATAATTTGGTGCAGAACTCTGGCTTCGTTGAAGGCGCAGTGGCAGGTAATCTTGGCACTACAGGTCATGCGGATGACTGGTTTCCATATGCTACACCTCAGGTAGTTCCTGGTGATTCATGTTGTGACGATGTCAGTATCCAGATGTTTGGTTGGTTACATAACGGAGAAGCCATCTATCAGCAAAGCATGGGCTTTCAGGCGGGACATCATTATAAAATTTCATTTTGTGCGCGATTTGTGTCCAACAATTCCTACGGCAATAATGTGAGTTTTGGATTTACAGGAGCGAATGGTTACATACTTCCATTTCAATGCACTACTGGATGTGAAGATATAGGAAGCAGCCCACAGGTTTTTAATTTAAATTGGGCAACGTATACCTTGCCGGTATGGACACCCAAACAGAATTGGGACAGGTTTTATGTTCGGACTTTTCATACTAGTGGCATTAAATCATGGGGACGGATTGACAACATCTGTGTCCAGGAAGTCAACAGATCTTGTTGCACAGATGAGGAAGAGTTTGTGGCGAATATGAGAAATGCGGTGACCTTTTCCTTTGATGAAAGTACCCAGGAAGGTATATGCACGATCGGCAATCTCCCAGAATGTGACAGTATTGCCTTTATAGATTGGGGCGATGGTCATATTGAGGTCGGTCCTTTTGGCGGGAACACTGTTCGCAGACATAAATTTCTGGATCACCTTTTAGCCAGAATACAATTTCAGGGATATGAATATAATGCGGAGATAGAACCCAATGAAACATGTTTTGAACATTTGTTTGAAGACTCCCTAGATGTGTATAGTCTGGATACTTGTATTTGCAATTCATTCGCAGAAATGTTTATTAGAGGATCTCGCGGAGCGTATAGTCAGCTTGTCGATTGTGGAGAGGCTCCTATCGCATTATCATGTCTTCCTTCTGGGACAAGTTATACGCTCACCGGATTGATCAATTGTACCGGTAATCAATGCAATGAGGAGACTGCTATTGAGTGGACGTTGAGTGGGCCAGGAGGATTATTCTCCGGAACAGCTTTGGCGTATCCCTATTTCGAAATTAATTTGTTGCCAAGCTACCTGGGTCAATCTGGTTTGTATACGCTTAGCTTAAATGGGGAGTGTGGTCTGGGTGGATGTCCATGTGAGATTCAGTTCACCATAGATTGTCCGTCCGCATGCCCTTGTGCCGCCCAGGACATTACTAATTTTTCGACACGGGTAGAAAGAGGGTTTGCCGTACTATATCCGGATAATTCATGTACTATATGTTTTACTCCCTTAGCGCTTAATGACTGCGAGACCGTTCAATGGTATTTGGATAGCCAGCCATCAACAGTTGGCTCAAGTATTGGAGTGCGGACATTTTGTTATGAATTTGCAGAACCAGGAGATTATGATGTGATCATGGAGGTGACCAGGAAGAAAGATGATGGCGGTAATTGTGACAAACAGATGAGGACACAGCGTGTTTTACCTTGTCATATTCCGCTGGGCTGTGTCGATCCATTTATGGACAATCCTGATTTTAATCTGGGTGCCCAGGCGGGAGGATTCAATTCAGGAGGGATGTCTCGTGGATGGAGTGCTGCTAGTGGTGATCCAGTGGTTATTGAAGGGGAGCCTGGAAGTGCTGATGGCTGGACCATACTCCTCTCAGGAAATCTTGACACTGCCGATATATTGAGCCGATCAGAATCCATCTGCCTGGATAAAAGTGAGGGTGTATTTGCTACGACGGTGAAAGGATCAAAATCTAACACTAGTGAGAGGAGAACTCCGGGCACATTAAATATATATCTCAAGAGAGGCTGGAGTTTCCCACCAACATTTTCTGTGCTTACTCCATGTGAAGGAATCGATTGTTATGCATTGGCCTCGGTGCCATTACCATCTACAAATACCGATGAGTGGTTTGATATTGGCATTCCGTATGACCTCCGGGAGTGGATAGCGCTTGATTCGTGTAATGACTTTTCAGGTGTTTTGGTCAGGCCAGTCATTTTTATATCTAATGCTTATGGGACTAATCAAGGCGCAGAAAAAACCTACTCTTATGCCCAGCTTGACAAGGTTTGTTTCAGTCGTGCAATCGTTGCTGTCAATGATCCGGATAGAAGGGAAAACATCAGGTTATATCCTAATCCAACGAGTGGATCAATATCGGTTGAATTGAATGCCCCTGCCGGATCAGACATGTCAGTACAGATTTCCAGTCTTATAGGACAGGTCTTCTTTGAAAAACAAATGGAGGTTGGAAAGCTAATGCATAATCTGGAGACACATTATTTGCCTCATGGCCTATACTTTTTGAGGGTTATTGCAGAAGGACGGATGGTCTCAGTGAGTAAATTTGTGAAGCTGTAAACGAAACCCATAAACGTATAAACCTATAAACGTATAAACCTAAA
>JAWXAW010000291.1:0-5702 GCA_034439675.1 Saprospiraceae bacterium
ATTTTCCAAACTCTATCGAAAAGTCAAGGCGAAGGCTGAGGCTAAGACTATGAATTTCTGAGGTGACGCACTCTCTGCGCCTTTGCGTCTCTGCGCGAAAAAATTTTCCAAACTCTATCGAAAAGTCAAAGCGAAGGCTGAGGCTAAAACTATGAATTTCTGAGGTGACGCACTCTTTGCGCCTTTGCGTCTCTGCGCGAAAATATTTTCCAAACTCTATCGAAAAGTCAAAGCGAAGGCTGAGGCTAAAACTATGAATTTCTGAGGTGACGCACTCTTTGCGGCTTTGCGGCTTTGCGCTAAAATATTATTCAAAAGGCCAAAATAAATTTTGAAAAGAAAACCTGGGCGGCTTACTCCGGAGATTAAGGCAAGAACAAAAGCTGCCCTTGCGCAAAGTGGCGGCCATGCTGGATATCGATGTGGCCATTCTCAGCAAGATGGAGCGTGGCGAGCGGAAACTGAACAAAGAGATCCTCTTGAAACTGGCAGAGATCTATCATCACGAACCGGATGAACTGGTCATCATGTACCTCAGTGAAAAGATACTGTACGAAATTGGGGATGAGGAGTTGGCATTGAAAGGTTTGCTTGCAGCGGAGGGAGAAATGAGGTATAGGGCAAGACCTAAAGAGCTGTCAAAAGAGGAGGTCATCAGCCAATTCAAAGATTATTTTGAAACACAACCCTGGGCTTCCAAAGCCTGGTTGTTTGGTTCAGTGGCCAGGGGTGATAATACACCAGAAAGCGATATTGATATATGTATCGATGTTCCTGCTGATTCAAGGTTAACGTTTTTTGATCTTGCTGAAATACAGGATCAATTGCAAAAGATAGCTAATAAAAAAGTGGATGTTGTCATGCTGGGGGGTCTGCGGCCCGCGATGAAAGACAGAATTGAAAAAGAAATGATTCTCCTAAGTACATGACAAAAATTTAACATATCTCCTTACTCGTATTGGATCCATTGTAAAAAGTGCATTGATAAATTCATCGAGACCGCCTCTAAAAATACTCTTTGCCGGGCGACCATGTTTCTTTTTTACAAATCGCTCCGGCTTCATTTTCTTTATCCAGATTCCTATTTTGATCATCCAGACATAGGCAATGGCAAGTATTCCCATCAGTGTATTGAGTCGTTCTATTTTGGTGACATGAGTGCATTCAAGTTGAAATCCATTTGACTTCATGTCTTTGAATATGTTTTCGATATACCATCGTTCACCATATCTACTGATACTTTCAGATCGATCACAATAGCTTGCAATAATCAAGTATTCAGGTTTGTTGGTTTTCGAATTGATGATTCTGCCACCTTGCAAATACAACTCGGTGGTACCCAGAATCACCGAAGCTCCTATTGCTCTTGTTTGTCCAATTGGCAGTCTTCTGAAAAGCTTAAAAACATGGATCAATTTTCCTCTATATCACACTTTAAGATTTCTTCGCAACCTAATGTCATAGGGTATCCTGTGGTTATTCAGGTAGGTCATCCAGATGACCCCGGTAAATTCTCGGTCGGCGACAAGATTATAAATTTTGTCTTTGCCGAAACAATCTAAAAAACGGTTCATCAGTTCAATTCTTTCCTGCTCATCACTATTACCTTTCTTTGGTAGTAAACTCCAAAATAGTGGAATGCTCCATCCATTGCCCTTTGCACTAAGCATTAAAAAATTAATGTTTGCTTTCCCAAATTGCCAATTCGTTCGATCCATCAATAGCGTGTATGGAGCTTGGAATCCGCCTAATCGAAGTTTTTCAACTTTTTTCTAAAGATATCATCCCAATCCAACAATTCCTTAAGGTGAGCACGTTTCAGTCCCTGGCTTACCCCTGCTTGTTGTATCTGCAACAGATCGGCTATTTCCTGTTGCGATTTTTGGGGATGCTGTAGAACCACACTGACCAGTTCCGCCGTTTTGGGTTTCCATTGGTCCATGATCACCAGGGCCATCTTAAGATACGTGTTCATTTCATCATCCCATTCTCTCCACGGACTGCGGATCGCCAGGGATTGCTTTTGAGCTTTTAGACTTTCCAGTAGTTCGCCAGAATGGATAAAGGCTGATCCATTGGATTGTGAGATGCTGCCGGCAGCAAAACTTTTATCCCCTATCCCGATAGCCACCCGTGTATCCAATTCTTTCTGACTTCTCAACATGGCCTTTATCCTCATCACCAGGGTGAAGGAATCCGCTGCATTCGCCAATTCGATCTGGAAGCTGTCCCCCCGATAGATATCCCAAAACCTGGGTCCAGGAGCCATAGAAGCAAATAAAAATTTTAACCCTTCTTGCCATATTCCATGATCTTCGACTTGTCGCGATTTGATCAAATCACCTGTTATCACTCCTATCATCCTCCAAATATAATCTATTTTAATTATAAAGCTAATAAATAATGGTATTAGATTATATTATGGTGTTATAATCTATTTAAGCTATAATACAGGGAGATAAGTTGATAGGTTTATTTGCTGATATGCTTATGTGCTTATGTGCTTATACGCTGATATGCTTATACGCTGATATGCTTATACGCTTATATGCTTATACGCTGATATGCTTATACGCTGATATGCTTATACGCTTATATACTTATACGCTTGTATGCTTATACGCTTATAAGCTTATATGGTTATATGGTTATATGGTTATATGGCTGTTACTGAAGGACAAGGATCAGCAGGCGTCGCTATGAGCTGCACATGGATGCGAAAAGGTGTCGAAGTGTCGAAGCATGATCAAGTGAGCGGGCAGAGGCAAGAAAAGAGAAAAACAAGTAACTGAATATTACCTGCCGTCGTCAGACGGCTTACATAACATTGCCTGGTAATTGCTCTTTTTGATCTGTCGTACGCGGACTTAGGCAAAACTAAGCCCAACTTTGTTTTTTACTATACGAACAATCGTTCGTATTCCTTATTTTTGCGCTCTATGAGCCGTTACCACCGATTACGTATCGCAGAGGTCCGCCGGGAAACTAATGAAAGTGTCTCCCTGTGGCTGGAAGTCCCGGCCGACTTGAAGCAGGAATTTGCCTTTCGACCCGGACAATACCTCAATTGCCGAGCGATGGTCAACGGCGAAGAACTAAGAAAATCCTATTCCATTTGTGCTGTTCCGGAGGACCCCTACCTGGGTATCGCTGTCAAAAAGGTACATGGTGGGAAAATGTCTACCTACATCAATAGTGGATTGAAAGTCGGGGACACCTTTGACGTAACACCCCCTGAAGGCAAGTTTACCTTGCCAGATGCCTTACCCGAAGATGCCGTTTTGGTTTTCTTTGCCGCAGGAAGCGGGATTACACCCGTGATGTCGCAACTCCGCTATTTCCTGGATCATTATCCGAAAGGACAAGCTGTCCTTTTTTATAGCAACCGATCCAGTGACACGATCATCTTTCGTGAACAACTGCAAGCCATGAAAAACGAAAACATGAACAGGTTTTCGATTTATCATATACTGACCAAAGAAGTGACTGGAGTTGAAGTTTTTTCAGGACGCATCGATCAGGAGAAATGTGCCCTTTATGGGAAACATTTTTTTAATCCTGCAGAAATACACACTGCATTTATCTGCGGCCCTGAGTTGATGATCATGGATGTCAAATCCGCGCTGCAACAAATGGGATTGCGCGAAGAACAAATCCGGTTCGAACTATTCGGCACGGGTGCCTTTTATGCCAAACGTGAAATTGAGGAGGCCACGGAGTTTGCCGGAGAAGATACTATGTCACAAGTCACCATCCGCATCGATGGTCATGAAGTTGATCTGCAACTAGGCTATCGCGGACAAGCGGTCTTAGATGCAGGTTTACAGTCAGGCCTGGATATTCCTTTTTCTTGCAAAGGGGGCGTATGCAGCAGCTGTAAAGCACAGGTTGTAGAAGGCAAAGTATTTATGGATATCCATTACGGATTGGAACCAGATGAAATTGATGCCGGGATCGTGTTGACCTGTCAGTCGCATCCAAGGTCAGAGAGGTTAATTCTGGATTACGACATATTGTGAAAAATTGCTGTAGGGTCGTGTTGCACCCGACCGCAATTCAGGTCGTGTTACAACCGACCGCTAATGATGTTTTATAGAAATGTGACCATCAAAAATTGATAAAATATACAGCGTAAATCAAGTCCCCTTCAGGCGCTGTGCTGAGCGGAGTCGAAGTAGGATTTAGGAGCAAACATGAATACAACAAACAGAAAAGAAGAAATCCACATCGCAGCCGCAAAACTTTTCGGAGAGAAAGGTTTTGCAGCCTCTTCTGTGCGTGATATTGCGCATGCTGTCGGACTTGGTGCCGCCAGCCTGTACAATCACATGGGCTCCAAGGATGAATTGCTGACAACGATTTGCTTTGGATGTGCCAATGAATTTCTCGAAGGCATGAAACAAATTGAACTGGAACATACAGATCCGGTGGAAAAAATAAAGGAACTCATTCGGCTCCAGATACGTATTGCATTGCATGATGAGAGCTCACTGACGGTCTTCAATGATGAGTGGCGGCACCTGCAGGAGCCGTTTCTTACCTCTTTCCTGGAATTAAGGAGACAATATGAAACGTCTTATCTTCGAATCATCAAAGAAGGCATTGAAAAAAGTAAGTTGAGAAATACGGAAGCATACCTTATTTATCAGTTGATATTGTCATCCTTACGATGGCTTCATATGCCTACCGTAAAAAAAACCAAACTGGCCGAACAAGAATTGACTGAACAAATCTCTTCGATATTGATTAAAGGTATAGTCATATGAACGTAATAGATATAGAATCCGGTTTTCAGGAGAAAATCGACAAAGACATCCGCATCGAGCCTCGGGACTGGATGCCAGACAATTACCGCCAGACGCTGATCCGCCAGATCGGTCAACATGCGCATAGTGAAATCGTAGGCATGCTCCCTGAAGGCAATTGGATCACGAGGGCTCCATCGCTGCGAAGAAAAGTAGCGCTCCTGGCCAAAGTCCAGGATGAGGCAGGTCATGGATTGTATCTATATAGTGCAGCCGAAACGTTAGGTGCAGATCGGGATCAAATGTTCGAAGAACTTCATTCCGGAAAAGCGAAATATAGCAGCATCTTCAATTATCCGACATTGACCTGGGCTGACATGGGTGCTATCGGTTGGTTGGTCGATGGTGCGGCGATTCAAAATCAAATACCGTTGTGTCGTTGTTCGTATGGACCATACGGTCGCGCGATGGTGCGTATCTGCAAAGAAGAAAGTTTTCACCAACGTCAGGGCTTTGAGATCATGGATGTGCTGTGTAAAGGAACGCCTGTACAAAAAGCAATGGCACAAGACGCACTCAACCGTTTTTGGTGGCCGAGCCTGATGATGTTTGGTCCGCCGGATGCAGAATCCACGCATACCGAACAATCGAAAAGATGGGGAATCAAACGATTTACAAATGACGAACTCAGGCAGCGATTTGTGGACATGATCGTACCGCAAGCTGCGCACCTGGGCATTACTATTCCTGATCCGGATATCAAATGGAATGAAGAGAAACAGCACCATGACTATGGCCAGATCAACTGGGATGAATTTTGGCAGGTTGTAAAAGGAAATGGACCATGTAACAAGGAAAGAATGGAAGCCAGGGTCAAGGCGTGGGAAGATGGAGCATGGGTAAGAGAAGCTGCCACAGCATATGCTGCAAAACATTTTAACTCCGCTCAACGACCAA
>JAWXAW010000292.1:0-3745 GCA_034439675.1 Saprospiraceae bacterium
AGAGCGGGACGATAGGGTAGTCACCGATTTTCCATTCTTCTGCAACCGCATACGGATTGAGATCCATTTTGTTGGCCGCAAGTATCACTTTTGCATTCTTTGGTTGAAGGACAGCGATATCCTGCGCAACTTCTTCAGGTGATAGAGAAGCGATATCAAACACATAGACAAGGATAGAAGCCAGTTCTATTTTTTCCATGGTGCGACCAATACCCATCACTTCAATTTCATCATGCGCTTCACGGATACCCGCAGTGTCTACCAACCGGAATTGAATCCCATCGATCACCAGGATTTCTTCAATGGTATCGCGTGTCGTGCCAGGGATGGCAGATACGATCGCACGTTCTTCATTCAGGAGTTTATTGAGCAGCGTGGATTTACCAGCATTAGGACGCCCGGCGATAACAGTTGGTATGCCTTGTTTAATTGCATTGCCTATATGAAATGTTTCTTTTAATCGTGAAGTGAGTACGATGATTTCGTTGATCAACTTTTCCAATGATTCACGATTAGCAAACTCCACATCTTCTTCTCCGAAATCAAGTTCGAGTTCGATGAGACTCACAAAGTCCAATAGCTTCTGACGTAATATTTGTATTTCCGAAGAAACTCCACCTCTCATCTGCTGCACCGCCATCCGATGCGATACACTGGTCTGAGAGGCTATGAGATCAGCCACCGCCTCAGCCTGCGATAGATCCATCCGCCCATGCAAAAACGCCCGCATGGTAAACTCTCCCGGATCCGCAGGACGCGCACCTTGCCTGATCAGCAATGCCATGATCTCCCTGACGATAAAGGGCGATCCATGACAGCTGATCTCCACCACGTCTTCTGAGGTATACGACTTCGGACTCCTGTACAATCCGACCACTACATCATCCAGATGCTGACTCTCCTCATCCACAATACGCCCATAATGCAACGTATGCGATGCCGCCCGCTCCAGGATCGTCCCTACAAAGATGCGGTCCGTCAGTTCTATTGCCCGCGACCCTGATAGCCTGAGCATACTGATTGCCGCCACCCCTTGACCGGTAGAGAGTGCTATGATGGTATCTGAAAGATGGGATGTCTGCATATAGACGCAAAGCTAAGCTTAGGGAATAGATAATTGACAATTGACAATGGATAAGGGAGGGATCCGTGAAGCGTCTGTCGTGACGCTTCGCAGATCTCTCCTTATAACTTGTGTTTTGTGGTTTTTGCCTTAGCGTTATACCCTAATCTGGATTGAGCGAAGTGGAAGTATACCCTCACTTGTCATGTTCGAATGTTTGGTGGAGGATAGTAGCGTTCCTTAAAGGCAGGATATAGGAGCTCCTCTCATTGTTTTACAAACCGCTTAGCAATATATTGTCCTGACACCATTCGCATTTTCATGATATAGATTCCTTCTGTCAAATCCCTAACATGAATCTGCGTTAGATTTTCTTTCTCCGAAAGCATTAATTTTCCGGAAGCATTGTATATATCCAGACTGACAATATCTTCTTTGCTTTGAATCGTCATCAAATCATTTACCGGATTTGGAAAGATTTGTACGGACGCTTCTGCTTCCGTCACATCTTTTGTGGCGGTTGTCGATTCCACAGTATATACGCTTATCTTATCCGTAATACCTTCTCCACCATTATTGATAAGAAATATTTTCTTGCCATCTGGGGATACAGCAATATCCCGCAGTCTTCCGTTCAACGCCTGATCTTCTGCAAAAAAAGTTTGCGGATTTGGATTTCCAAGTGTGGAGGGCATAAGACTCCTACCATCAGGCATGAGATTTAATACATGAACCTCATTGTCCGTATTCGCACCATTTTTCAAGGATACTACCAACAAACTATTATTCCATTCGGAGATGCCAGAGCTGCCGTAATAGATGCCATCAGCGGGCGCAGGTGTGCACCATGAAAGATAATCTTCATTATCCGGCTGTGGTTCATCACAGAAGGAGTAAAAAGCTTCTACCAATTTGTCTCCTGCAATGGCCGGATGGGGTTCATAGCTATTAATAAACTCGGCTTCCCCAGGATAATTATTGTCTTCATGATATCCCCTCACCCATTTCCATCCATAATTCATCCCAGCTTGAAGCAAATTGATTTCATCATCAGATCGGTCTCCATGTTCGATGTCAAAAAGAAGATCCATCTGTGGAATATGCATAAGTCCCTGAGGATTTCGATGTCCTCTGGTGTAAAAGGAATTTCCAGGAATAGGATTATCTGAAGGTATAGTACCGTCCATGTTGTACCGATGGATTTTGCCATTATCTGTATTGGTATTTTGGGTCTGATTGTTGGGATTTTCTGATTGAGGTTCATAACAATCTGGACTGTTCGTTTCAGATACGCCATGATCTCCAATCGAAAGGAATAAATAGGTTTTTCCATCATCCCTTGTGATGGCCATAAGCCGGCCTCCCAAGTGATCATATCCGGAAGATAACCCATTCACAAGGTCTGTGCTGCCTGTCACGGATTGTGATAACCAATTCCACGTTAGCCTTGCCAATTTGAATTTTGTTGCAGGTTTATTTGGTGTCCCACTGTTATAGGAATACACAAAATAAATATATGCATTTGCGGGATTTAGAAAGTCAGGATGTAAATCCAACCCAAGTGTCCCTGCGCCAATGGTTGGCATAAAACATAATGCGGATTGCTCCAAAGGCGAACCACCAAAATAATCCGCTGCGACATACACAATAGTTTTAGCACCTGTAGATGGATCTACCCTTGAAACCATTCCTTCAGCTTCAGTGATCCAAAGATATCCATCCGGCCCATGGGTCATTTCCCAGGGGGTAGTTAATTCAGTGGATAATTGCGAGCGGGTGAAAGTTTGAGATATCGAGGCAGAAATCGAAAAATACAGCAGTAGCATCGTAAGGATAGTTTTCATACTAAACAATTGAAAAAGTTTAAAATGGAACAAGGAAACTTACGCTGGGAGATTCACTGCTCTTAATTGATGTAAATATCGGCAGAGTCGAAAAGGTGGATGTTATACTATCCTTTGCATTAGTTATATAATTCGCACTTTATTTTTTCAAATGACATCGGATATGATCTATAGATGTGAAAAGGTGATTCTGCCACCGCACAGTTGTGGTAAGAGGGCACAAGGCAAGACCATTGTAATGATAGGCTATGAGCAACATTTTAAGAATGCTTGACCCAAAATATTTTATCTCGATTTATTCGTTTTGAACAATGCGTTTTGGAAAATTGCCATCTTCAAATTAGATCAGGCATTGACAAACAAAGAATCTGATATCGAAGATTTTATACAAGAATGAGTTGAAACTATTTCATTTCGGATTCTACGATTGATTGAAGTGATAAATGGTCGTGTTAGCGCCGTGTAGGCATTTCATCCACCGAAAATGGCCTTATATTTTCACGAAGGTTTCCATTCGCAAACCATGCCTGTTGCTTGCCGACAACGTATACATCCCACTGGTGAATGAATTGACATCAATCGTCCTGGTAAACGCAGTTTTATTTGTTACTTCAGCTTTATACATTAGTTTGCCATTGAGGTCATTCACGAGTATCCAGTAATCTTCAGCTTGTTCGCCTTCGATGTGCAGTTGAATATGGTCACTTGCAGGGTTAGGGCTGAGCGTCATCGAAATGTTGATTGGTTTAGGATCTAGTAATCCGGACAAAGGTGTGCCAATGTATTTGTAGACGTTTTCAGATGGCTGCTCATATCCATTTGGAATCTGACAGCAATA
>JAWXAW010000293.1:0-4069 GCA_034439675.1 Saprospiraceae bacterium
ATCAACTTCATCAACGGATTGCTGTACGATGGGGCATAGGCACAAAACCTTCTCTGGTACACGCTGGTATTACCTGGAACATATTTGATCGTATGGCACTTACAGGTGGATGGCGATACCACTCCAGACTAGGAAGCAGTCTGAGTGCCTCTTTATCGCAATACCAGATTAAATGAACCGGAAAATAACCATTGTTTCCGCCACTGAAAAGGAAATTGAACCCCTGCTCAATTATCTGAAGATACATGCTGAACAGCATTCCTTTCAGACCTATCAACTTCATGGATTGCTGATTGATATCCTGTATAGTGGCATTGGTATTTTACAGACGACCTACTCCCTTATGGACTACCTGAGCCATCGCCATCCTGACGGTTGGATTCAAGCCGGTATTGGTGGAGCTTTTGACCTTTCACTCCCCATCGGGGATGTGTACCAAATCAAAACTGAAATAATTTCAGGCTCTGGTGCTGAAGACAAAGATGGAATCATCATGGATCCATTCACCCTTGGATGGAGTAATCCGGATAGCTTCCCATTCACCGAAGGTTTATTAGCCTGTCCTTATGAGCCGTCTGCTATTATGCCCATCGCTTCGGGTATGACAACATTCTATGCGCACGGCCATGGATCACATATTGAACAACTTAAAAACCAACCACATGGGCAGATTGAAAACATGGAAGGTGCAGCCTTTTTTTATATCAGTTTACTTAAAAAAATACCCTTTCTAAGTATCAGGTCCATTTCAAATCTGGTAGAAACCAGGGATACAACCAAATGGAAAACGGGCCTGGCCATCGCTAGGCTGAATGATGTGCTGATTGACGTATTTCAGGCTGCAGCGTTTAATGTCGACCGGCTATTCAGGCATGCTACCTCCTGAAGTCTTCCTGAGGTATTGTTGGACCATGATCACTACTTCATTATAACTTCTCAGCCCTTCCTTAACACCATGGCGCTTGAGATAGGAGGCGTAAATGGCATCTCTAACCCGGGGCAAAATGTCCGGATACTTCTTATCATTTTCCTTTACGAGGGTCATGGCCCGCATCACAACAGGTGGAAAAGTGTGTAACACGGGAGAGACACTGTCATAAGGCATTTCGGCAGCTGCATATCGCCAGTAGGTCAAAGCCCCACCAAACCTGACCCACTGATCCCTGGATTGGCTGCAGGCTAACCAGGCGATAAAATTACATGCTCCTTCATCAGCAACTCCATACCCATGAGCCATCTCATGCGCAATCGTAAAAGGTTTCTGCACTGAAAGGAGCCCACGATCAATGTGCCCTTCACCTGTCTGAGGAATGTAAATGCCTGCGGTACTCCATCGCAACAGGAATCCATTTGGCCATGGCTGCCGAACCCTTACCCTGCCTTTGTTTGGAATATTCAATTTTGACAACGCATCTGTTACATCTTGCCGGAGATCGTGATCTACTACATCGAATCCCACTATTGCATTGTCTCTGGTTAAATGGTCCGGCAGTTTTTCTGCTTCTTGCCGGAGCGCATCGGTTGCTCTTCGAAACTCCGCTTCGATATCTTCCTTGTCGGTCAATGAGCGATCGAATCCCAATCTTTCCTGCAACGAAATCTGTCCGTAATTGAAACCCCATGACACATAAAATATGGATACCAAAGCGCCCACGCCTCCGAGAGCCCGTGATATCAAATAAATCCAGCCTTTACTTCGATCTCCTACCCATCGCGCAGTTCTGACCAAGATGATAGACAATACGACATAGATCATAGGTATCGGGGACCAGCCCAGAAGAAAATCGTAGACTTGCCTTACCCCAACGAAAAAGCCTCGATAATACCAATAGTCCCAGAAGAAGGATGGCAGTATTTCTTTGATGATCAAGGCCAGCAAAGCTGCCGCTAACCAAATTAATGACCGCTTGTGGATCAGGACAGGCCGGAAAGAGGTAGAACCAGTCCGAAGTGTTATATTTTCTTTAAAAAAAGGCATGGGTAATGACGTGGGGATAAATTTGCAACTTTGCATCCACAATGAGTGTTTTACCACTGATTTTGGACATATTCAACTTAAACAATACATAATTTATTACAAAATGGCATTTGAACTTACAGATAGCAACTTCAAAGAAAAGGTCATGGACCATGAAGGTATAGCTGTTGTCGATTTCTGGGCTGAATGGTGTGGCCCATGCAGAATGATCGGCCCTCATATTGAGGAAATGGCTAAAGAATACGACGGAAAAGCACTGATCGCAAAGGTCAATGTAGATACCAATCCTGAGATTTCTTACAAATACGGGGTGCGTTCCATTCCCACAGTACTCTACCTGAAAAACGGTGAAGTGGTTGACAAACAAGTTGGAGCAACCAGTAAAAAGGTGCTCAGTGACAAGCTGGATGCCATTTTAGCCTGAGCATAAGACTATAAACGATTCAGCATACGTTTAAGCCTCCGGACTACAAAATCCCGGAGGCTTTTTTAATTTCTATCAACCCTCCCCCACTCAAGAAATCCTTATTTTCGACCCGATGAAATATTTTGATCAATTTGAACTCCGAAAGTTTGATAACCTGGAATTACTGGCCAGGCAAGTGGTGGAAGGCTTTATCATCGGACTTCACAAGAGTCCTTTTCATGGATTTTCAGTTGAATTTGCAGAACACCGCCTGTACAATCCGGGAGAATCCATCCGGAATATAGACTGGAAGATTTATGCCCGCACAGACAGGTTGTATTCTAAAAAGTTTGAAGAAGAAACTAATCTCCGCTGCCAGATCGTCATAGATGGATCTTCCTCTATGCAATACCCATACCTTGCTGCCGACCAGGAGGGCTGGAACAAAATGAGATTCAGTGTGCTTGCAGCAGCCTCCCTGATGAATCTCCTCCGCAAACAGCGGGATTCATTCGGCCTCAGTATCTTTGATGATCAGCTCAGAATACATACACCTTGCAAAAGCAGCCATACCCACTATAGTCTGATGCTGACACAGCTGGAACAATTGATCAAACAACCACATCTGAATAAAACAACTTCGGCAGCCCAGGCTTTGCACCAGATTGCCGATAGTATCCACAAGCGATCCATGGTCATCATCTTCAGCGATATGCTTGAAAGTGGTGCTGAGGATGATATTTTCGGGGCTTTACAACACCTAAAGCATAATAAACATGAAGTGGTGTTATTCCATGTCCTGGATCACGATAAAGAACTTGAATTTGCATTTGACAACCGGCCCTACATGTTTATTGATATGGAGACAGATGAGCGAATTAAATTGAGGCCACAGGAAGTCAGAAAAGCCTACCTGGAGCATATGGCAGGGTTTTATGAGCGACTGAAAATGAAATGCCTACAATACCAGATTGATTTTGTCACCGCTGATCAGAAACAGGGATTCACGCCTGTGCTCCAATCTTTTCTGGTCAGAAGAAATAAAATGGGAATATGATTCAACTCCATGAAATACCAACGCGGGCTCCGAAAGGACTCGAAAAGGAAGACATTAAGCGCAAAACGGACCGGCTCGCCAGGCGTATCGGTGAGTTGCAGCATATTATGTATGCTGAAAAGAAACAAAATTTCCTGGTCGTTTTTCAAGGCATGGATGCCAGCGGAAAGGACGGTGCTACCCGCAAAGTATTTTCATACTGCAATCCTACCGGGATCCTGGCCTTTCCATTCCGGAAACCTACTGAAGAAGAATTTGCTCATGACTTTCTGTGGCGGATCAGTAAACGCGCGCCTGCAAAAGGAATGATCCAGGTATTTATACGATCACATTATGAGGATATACTCATTCAGCGCGTCCATAAATGGATCGATGAAGAAAAAGTAGGAGATCGCATCAACGCCATCAATGTATGGGAAAAACATATTCACCAGGACAACAACACGACCATCCTGAAATTCTATATGCATATTTCCCCCGAAAGGCAAAAGGAAAAACTTCAGGAACGGATCGACGATCCCCGCAAACAGTGGAAAAATAATGATGCAGACTGGAAAGAAGCAGAACGATGGGGGGAATATATGTTCTGCTACGAGGATGCCATCAACCGCAGTGAGGTGCCATGGAT
>JAWXAW010000294.1:0-3744 GCA_034439675.1 Saprospiraceae bacterium
CCAAGGAAATTAGCAACCCTGCCATTAGTATATTTCCCCATGATCTTCTTATTGTTGGAGATATGAAGGATAATAGCAATCAATACGGGTGCAGTCAGTCCATACAGAATGGCTGAATAAATCAAAGCCTGTATGGGGGATATCCCAATATAATTGAGGGATAATCCAAGTAGGAGTGAAATGGCTATGATGATATAGAAGGCCTTTGCTTCATGAAATTTCTTGTCCAGCCCCTTTTCCCAACCAAACGTTTCCGTGATGATATAAGAAAGGGAACCACTCAATACAGGAATAGCTAACAATCCGGTGCCGATAATTCCAATAGCGAATAGCAGATAGGCGAATTCTCCGGCAAGTGGTTTTAAAGCCTGTGCTGCCTCTTCTACCGTATCAATCTGATGTACACCGCTATTAAATAAAACCGTTCCGGTCGTCAGGATAATAAAAAACATCACCAGGTTGGAAAACAACATGCCAATGTCTACATCCTTCCTCATGTCTCCGATAATCTGCCGGTTGACCACCAATTTTCCTTTCTTGTGTTGTGCTTCTTCTGCCTCCATGGTAGCCTGCCAGAAAAAAAGATATGGCGAAATCGTTGTGCCAAGGATACCCACCAGAATAGCAACAAAATGCTTATCAAAATGTATCGTCGGGATAAAGGTCCCTTTCAGAATCGCCATAAAATCCTGCTTGTATAAAAATGGCACGATAAAGTATACAAACAAGACCACACACAAGTACTTCAATATTTTAGCAATTCGCTGATAGGGCAGATGGATCATCAGCACCAGCAATAGTATCGTAAATACTACACTGAAATAGATCGATGGAATGGTAGGAATTAGTAAGTTACCTACCGCTCCCATTCCCGCGATATCCGCACCGATATTCATGACAATGGCTGGAAAACTAAACAACAACATCAGATAGAGGAGCGGTTTCGAATAGTGCTTCTTAATCGTTCCCGTAAGCCCTTGCGAAGTGACAAGGCCAATTCTTGCACACATCTCCTGAAGAGAAGCCATCAATGGAAAAGTGATCAGGGCGGTCCATAACGTAGCGAGCCCAAAGGATGCACCGGCTTGAGAATAGGTTGCTATACCCGATGGATCATCATCGCTAGCCCCTGTCACCAGTCCCGGGCCAAGTACTTTCCAAAATCGGGAAAGTCTGTTGGATGGTTTTTTGCTTTTTTTCATGATGCCGAAAGCACAATAGTATTGACATCCGCATACCAGGTTTCAAAATGAGCTTTGTACCTCTTTTCAATATGGCCACGAATCAATTTAAACGTTGGTGTCAGCATCCCATTTTCAACAGTCCAGGTATCCGGTATGACGACTATCTTTTCCAGTTGCTCATGGGCATCCAGTGTTTCATTGATCAACGCCATGTCTTTTCCCAAATTTGATTTAATAACATCCGGCGACATTTGTTTTCCGCTTTCAGAAAGCGTGACCAGCGCAATAGGCTGAGCCAGCCCGGTACCTACTACACAGCAAAACTCCAGTGCAACATTCGAACAGATTTTCATTTCGATCGGTGAAGGGACCACGTATTTTCCTTTGCTGGTCTTGAAGAGATCTTTAGTACGGCCGGTGATGGTCAGATATCCTTCTGTATCTATATACCCTTCATCTCCTGTATGCATAAATCCATCCCCGGTGAACATCTCCTTTGTCATCAATGGTTCTTTATAATATCCAGTCATGGCTGCCCGGTTTCGAACGAGCACTTCATTTCGTTCACCGAGTTTGGTTTCGCTGTTTGGTAAGGTTATACCAACAGATCCGATCTTGATACGATGCATCGGGTTAGCATGCGAGTACCCAAAATTTTCAGTCATGGAATATCCTTCCACGATTGTGATACCGATTTTCTTATACCAGTGTATCAATTCAGGAGGCGTGGGTGTTGCTGCTGTGATGATGACACGTGCATGGGTGAAGCCAAGGCCCTTCTTTATTTTCCTTTTGATGATACCGGAGATAACAGGAATCCTGAGTAATATGTCAAGTTTCTTCTGAGGTACTTTGGCAAGAATACCTTCCTGAAATTTTTTCCATATCCGGTGTACACCCAGGAATGCAGTTGGTTGTGCATCCTGTATATTTTTAGAAAAAGACTCAATACTTTCTGCATAGAATACCGAACCACCGGAATATAAACTCCCCAATTCAACCACCAGTCGCTCACCTACATGCGCCAGTGGCAAGTATGAAAAAAATCTTTCATGCTCGGACAAATTAAAGAAAGCAACTCCTTCGGTAATAGCAAAAGCGGCTGAATCAAACGTATGCATAACACCTTTGGGCATTCCTGTGGTGCCGGAAGTATAGATGATGGTCATCAGCTCATCACCTCTGCGTTGTATATTTTCAACTGGTTGTTGATCTCCTATCGCTTCATACCATTGGGTATATTTTTCATGCGGATAAAATGGAAACGAAATACACCTGACATTTGACGGCACGCCTGATTCCATCGCTGCCCAGTTGTCCAGCTTTCCTACAAATAGCACGGGAGCTTCACTATGCTCAAGTACTTTCTGAATACTTGTCGATGTCAGGTTGGGATACAAGGGGACAGAGACATGGCCGGCCATCATGATCGCCAGATCACAGATGATCCAGTGAGCGCAGTTTTTCGAAATCAGGGCGATATTACTTTTTGGAGGTAGCCCGAGGGATTGGAGATAGGCAGCCATTTTTCGGGCTTCTGCACCTGCCTGTTCCCAGGTCCATGTGTGAGCTTGGCCATCGATGGGCTGGCTCAGATAGATGGTATCCGGTTTGGATTTTTCCCAATGATAAAAAGTGTCTAGGGGGAGTCTGTAGTCCATACGTGACTTTTGATGAGCAGCTAATATAACGCACCTTGAGCATATTGGCTTCAGAAGGCCATGCAAGCCCCCGATTTTAAAATATATTCGTCAAAAAAATAGCTGGTCATGAGATTTCTTTATGTCATCTGGTCGGGATATGCAGTGTACATTCTCTATTCGATATATGCCTACTTCAAAGGCAAGCATCTGGTGAGTGATATGAGTATCTATAATGGATGGTTTATGAAAAAAATAGCCCTCGACCTAGTCATTGTGGCCGTCAGCTATGCATTGAAACACTATGGAAAAATTTCTATGGCAAAATGGGTGGCAGGGATTCCCCTGGTGGTCCTCCTGGTGCCAATGATCGGCGCCGCTATTGGAATCTTGATGTATTGGTTTTCAATGTGGGTAGGCTCGAGATGAGTTATCATTTGTGAGTTGAGCTGTGCGGACCGGAGCCGAAGCATGAATTGTGAGTTGTGAGTAAAATTTATAGGTCCATAACAACGTAACTTCTTTGTGCTCGCCCAGCTTCGGCTGAGCTCAGCACGAGAACGGAGTAGATAAATTATATGTTACTTTCACACAACAAATTCAGCATGCTCCATGCCTTTTGCCCCCGCCCCCTGTGTTGCACTGCCCACATCCTTCCGCATGCAAACTCCGGGGAGGCATGTTTTGTCTTGCTACAAATGATTGTTAAAGGCGATTTGACATTTTATATTGGTCCAATATATTCTGGAAAAAATTTACACTATTTTCGCAAATCAAATTCAACACACGCACAACTCACAACTCACAACTTACAACTCATCAGCCCATCAATCTAAATTTGCCCTCGTTTATTTCGGCTACGCCTTTAAACGATCCCTGTGTTCTTCAGTCGTTTGTTTCTGCGAAACTTCTTACTTCCG
>JAWXAW010000295.1:0-9857 GCA_034439675.1 Saprospiraceae bacterium
AGGAGCTAGGAAATAGGAAATAGGAGCTAGGAAATAGGAAATAGGAGCTAGGAAATAGGAAATAGGAGCTAGGAAATAGGAGCTAGGAAGCAGGAGGTAGGAGCTAGGAAGCAGGAAATAGGAGCTAGGAAATAGGAGCTAGGAGCTAGGAGGTAGGAGGTAGGAGCTAGGAGCTAGGAGCTAGGAGCTAGGAAGCAGGAAGTAGGAGCTAGGAAGCAGGAGGTAGGAGGCAGGAAGCAGGAAATAGGAGCTAGGAGCTAGGAAGCAGGAGGTAGGAGCTAGGAAGCAGGAGGTAGGAAGTAGGGGGCAGGAAGCAGGAAATAGGAGCTAGGAGCTAGGAAGCAGGAAGTAGGAGCTAGGAAGCAGGAGGTAGGAGGCAGTATCCAGTACACAGCAGGCGCGAACGAGGAAGTAGGAGGTAGGAGGCAGGAAGCAGGAAATAGGAGATAGGAGCTAGGAAGCAGGAGGTAGGAGCTAGGAAGCAGGAGGTAGGAAGTAGGGATTTGTGCAGATTAATTGGCAAAGGTTTAAGTGACCAAATATCATGAAAACGTGAATGGTGTGCGCAAGAGTGTGCGCAATAAAATTTTCTTGATTGTGGAAATTATTTCATCTTGGACTTTCACTTGAAACAGGCACCCCCATTTAGGTCGTAGCTCAGCGGAGATCCCGCCAATTGCGCGGCAATTGCGGAGGGAGGGCAAAAGGGTCAAAAGGGGGAATGGGTAATGTGTAATGGTTAATGGTTAATGATTAAACATTTCAACAAAAAACCTATTAACGGCTGAAATATCTTTTGAGTCTGTCTGCTGCCTCCATGAGTGTATTTTCTTTCTTTGCAAAACAAAAGCGAATGATCTTTTCATCACTGCCGTTTTTATAAAAAGGACTTAGGGGAATCGTCGCTACGCCTCCTTCGATAGTGAGTAGCTCGGCAAAAGCGCGATCATCGAGTGATGAAACCTGGCTGTAATCCGCGAGGATAAAATAGCTTCCATAGCAAGGAAGAAATTTCAATGGCAATCCACTCATGAGTTTCAAAAACAGATCCCGCTTGTCTTGGTAGAATCCTGACAAAGCAGCAAAATCAGCATGATGCGTGATGTAATACGCCACTCCTTGCTGTATCGGCCTGTTGACCGAAAAGACATTGAACTGGTGAATCTTCCTGAGTTCACGCGTCAATTCGGATGGGGCGATGACATAGCCGGTTTTCCATCCAGTGACGTGAAGACTTTTTCCAAAAGAGAACACCACAAAGGATCGCTTATACAATTCAGGAAATCGTAAAATAGACTGGTGTTGATGGCCATCAAAAATGATGTGCTCATATACTTCGTCACTGATCAGATACACCCCATGCTTTACCACGATTTCTTCGAGGCGACTCAGATCAGCATGCTCCAAAACAACCCCGCATGGATTGTGAGGTGTATTGATCATGATGAGCTTGGTGCGCGAGGTGATCAGTGATTCTACTTCATCCCAATTCACTTTATATAGCGGTGGCTGGAGTTGAACAGTTTTTACTACACCTCCAAAAGAAACTACTGATGGAATATAACTATCATAGCTAGGCTCCAGCACAATCACCTCATCACCCTGGCTGATCATAGCACCGATGATAGAATACAAAGCTTGTGTACCGCCTGCAGTAACAGTGATCTCCATTTCGGGATCAGGCATCCAGCCGTAATCACTGTTAAGTTTTTGTGCGATAGCGACATTGAGATCAGGAAGGCCCGGCATCGGTGCATATTGATTATGCCCCTTAGCCATTGCTTCTGATACCGCAAGGATTAAGGAGGGATCGGCCTCAAAATCCGGAAATCCCTGCGAAAGGTTGATCGCATGATGTTCAGCCGCCAGACGCGACATGATGGTAAAGATCGTCGTGCCTACATCCGGAAGTTTACTCTGCAGGCTCATTACGTCCTGTATTGATACCTTTCAAAGATTTTGCTGATGCCATCAGCCATCTTCCGGTCCTTTTCGGTAATGATGTCACCTTCATCATGCGTCGTGAGCGTGATCACTACACGATTCCAGATATTTCTCCAATCCGGGTGATGATTTTTTCGCTCGGCAAGGATGGCTACTTCCGTCATGAAAGCCCATGCTTGTGAAAAATCTTCGAAGACAAATTCTCCGATGAGTTTATTGTTTTCTTCTGTCCAGTTCATAACTTTAGAGTTCCCATTTCCATTGATCCAATTCAGTAATTGTCGCAGTCAGTAAATCAATCGATGAAGTGATATCTTTCACATTTGCCATCTCTATACTCTGATGCACATGTCGCAGTGGAATAGATATCGCCCCTGCAATTGATCCTTTATTTCCCTGGCGCTGAATAGCACCTGTATCTGTACCACCGGCAGGTAATATTTCCAGTTGATACGGGATGGCATGTTTAGTTGCTGTGGATTTCATAAACGAAGTCATGCGGGTATCGCAGATGATCGAACCATCCAGGATTTTAACCGCAGTACCTTTACCAAGGCGAGTCACCATTTCATAAGGTAATGCTCCGGGGGTATCAAAAGCAATCGTCACGTCGAGGCCGATTCCAAAATCAGGATCGATGTGCCCTGCAGCGTTAAACGCACCGCGCAAACCTACTTCCTCCTGTACGGTAAAGGCCGCATAGAAATCGTACGGCAGCGATTTACCCTTGAGTGCTTTCAATACTTCGATGAGTATGTATACGGAGACTCTGTTGTCCAGCGATTTGCCGTTGATACACTCTCCCATCATGATAAGGTCGCGCTCGCGGGTGATCGGATCCCCGATGTCTACAAGCTCCTTCACCTGTGCGACAGGCCGGCCTGTATCAATAAAATAGTCCCTTAGCTGTGGGTTCTTATTCTTCTCTTCAGGTGTCATCAGGTGCACCGGCTTACTACCCATCACACCCATAATGTCTTCACGCCCATGTACAATCACCCGTTGTGCAGACAAGGTCTTTGGGTCAAATCCACCAAGCGGGTGAAAACGAATAAACCCCTCATCATCAATATGCGTCACCATAAAACTAATCTCGTCCATGTGTGCTGCCACCATGACCTTTTTGGGCTCGCGGCCTTTGCGGACGCCGATCAGCGACCCCATGGTATCAATGTACATTTCATCTACCAGGCCTTCGATCTCCCCCTTAATGAGGTTACGAATCTGGGTTTCAAAGCCGGGGGCTCCGGGGGTTTCTGATATTTTCTTAAGTAAAGGAAAGTCAATCATGGTGTAAAGATAAGCGAGAAGAAGGGAACAGGAGGCAGGAAGCAGGAGGCAGGAGACAAAAGGCAGGAGACAGGTAGCAGGTCGAAGCGTAGCGAAGATCCCGCCAAATGCTCAGCACTTGCGGCGGGAGGGCAGGGGCAGTATTTAAAGAAATTTAAAAAAAGAGCCCAAATGAGTAGCATACTGCCCTGCTTAAGACACTATATACTGAAAGAAAATTCGAGCCTCACATGTATTGCATGACTATAAAACGATCTTCATGGCCTTTGAAAAATTAGAAGACATTATAGGGTGGCAAAAAGCGCAAATATTCGCTTGCGAACTTTATCAAGTAATTCGAAATTCAAAGGATTACACCTTCAGGAATCAGATCCTTGGTGCTTCAATTTCAATCTCTACTAATATCGCCGAAGGATATGACCGCCAGTTCAATAAAGAGTTTGTGAGATTTCTGTAATACGACTTAGGATCCTGCAGTGAAACAAAATCAATGATCTACCTATCATTAAAACTTGGATACTGTGATCAAGCAATACAAGAATCCCTTCTCGAAAAAGCTAATGAAATATCAAGGATCATTCACGGGTTGATAAACTCAATGAAGAAAAACAACTCCAAATAATTCTGATGGTTTAACACAATTCCTCCCCGCTTTCCCGCTACATGATAATTATCATGGCGGCATCTTCGCTACCCTTCGACCTGCCCCTACCTCGTGCTCCCCATTAACTTCCTGATGACAGGAGAGAGCGCCAATAGCACAACGCCTGCTATCAATGCATAAATCGCCAATTGCTTATATCCGGAAGTGAAAGAAATTAATTTTTCCATCGCGGAGGCATCGTTGCCAGGTACACTCATGCCATGGCCTAATAGGCCCGCAACATACTGTCCATATCCACTGGCCAAAAACCACATACCCATCATTAAACCTTGCATACGGCCGGGAGACAACTTTGTCATCAGGGAAAGTCCAATCGGTGAGACACAAAGCTCAGCGAGCGTAACCACAAAGTAGGCTATCGTAAAAATCTCCAACGAAGTCATCCCTTCCGGATTGGCAAATCCAATCGTAGAATAAAAGACATAAAACCCAAGTCCAAGAAGTAAAAAACCCAGACCAAATTTTAATGCAGAATTTGGTTCGACTTTTCGCTTACTCAACCAAACCCAAAGTAATCCAATCAACGGAGCAAAAATGATTACAAAAAGTGAGTTTGAAGAATTGTTAACGATATTGGGATCAATGGGAATACCTGCCAGATCATGTTTAATATTGTTCAAAGCAAAGAGGCTTAACGAACCACCACTTTGTTCGAAGAAAGCCCAAAAAACAATTGAAAACAAAATAAAAATCAGTGCTGCAATAAGCTTTTTATTTTCCTCCCACGTATGATGTGTCATCTCATAAAAAACGTACAACAGGGTGAAAGGCCCTGCTATCAGCATAAACATATCCGTGTAATCTGAATTTTTAATTAAAATCAAAATCAAAGGAATGATCGCTAACGAACCTAAATAGGTGGCAAGTTCAAACCTGAATTTCTTTTGCTTTGACATCGTGGGGCTGAGCGGTGATAAACCAATGGGCCCAAAAGACTTCTGTGTAAAAAATAAAGTCACGATACTAATGATCATCACGATACCAACCAAGGCGAAGGCAAGTCCCCAGGAATAATATTTTCCAACCCATATCATCAGTATACCTCCCAGGAGCGCGCCAAGATTGATACCCGCATAAAACAAACTAAAGCCGGCATCTCTTCTGGCATCGCCTTCTTTATACAAGTATCCTACCATCGAGGAAATATTGGGCTTGAAAAAACCTGTACCGATAATGGTAAAACAAGTACCTATATAAAACATATCCACGGGTGCAAAAGCAATCGAAAATCCGCCAACGGCCATCAATGTTCCTCCCCAAAAAAGTGATTTTCGAAAACCAAGGATCTTATCGGCAAAGAAACCGCCAACGAAAGTGAATATATAGATGAAGGCCTGTATAGCACCATACTGAAGATTGACAGCCCCATCTTCCATCAATAGTTTTTCAACCATAAAGACAGCAAGCATACCGCGCATGCCATAGAAGCAAAAGCGTTCCCACATCTCAATGGAAAACAAATACCAGAGCTGAATAGGATACTTACCCGTAAAATTCTGGATGCTTTCCAGCGTTAATTCCTGCTGCGGTTTATTTTGACTCATACGACTTGGTTGGTTAACTGACGGAGATTGATTTCTGTTGGTTAAGGTAGTTCATTCCGGGAATTCGGAAGACATTTTCAATACTTGCTGATCTTACATGTCAGGTTTAAATATAATCGAGATGACTGAAGCGGGAACCTAGTCGTGCAGACTTGTACCTACTGCATCTAATCATTTAAAAAATAAGGTAAAAAGTGGTCCCCACTTTTTACCTTATTTGCGTTTAGCCTATTCAGCCCTTAAGCCTCTTAAGCCAAAACCAGTGCCTTCAGGCCCTGTGTTATTTTACCTCTCCCATCAACCGCTTCATCCAGGGCACCAGCAGGAACATCACCAGGGATGCTGCAAGGCTAAAGATGAATATGGCGAGAAATATATTTTTCAGCGGAAAGGATTCGAACATCCCACCTACGCGACCGCCGATGAAGTTACCGGTAGCTGCTCCAAGGAACCAAATACCCATCATCTGACCTACGATACGGGCAGGTGCCAATTTGGTCATCGCACTCAATCCAACCGGAGAGAGGAATAATTCACCAATCGTATGAATAAAATAGAGCATCAGCAGCCAGTGGATACCAACCCTATTGCCGGTTTTCTCAATGAGAATGGCTGCCGGAACGAGTATCAGGAACCCAACACCCACAAGCAATAAGCCGATAGCAAATTTCATTGGCGTAGAAGGCTCCATCTTCATCTTATTGAGCTTGAGCCATAGCCATGCAAATACCCCGGAAAGGACGATTATAAATAAGGCATTGATGCTCTGCCACCAGGTAGATGGAAACTCCATGCCAAGGAATACATTATGCGTATTCCTGTCAGCAAAAAGGGTCAATGTTGATCCGGCTTGTTCGAAAGCAGACCAGAATAAAGCAGCAGCGAGATAAAAGATAATAATCGCCACGATCCTTTTCTTTTCGGCTGCATCGAAACCACCTTTGGTAAATAAAAATCCAAAATAGATCACCGGTATCACCAGCAGCAGGATACCTACCAGGTCAGATACACTGACTACAGTTAAAGGCATGATGCCTGTAAAATGAACAGCTAGCAACACAACAATGGCAACCAGTAGGCCAAGCATGCCGGTACGAAGTGCTTTTTGTTGTTTTTCATGTTCTCCAGGAATACCGCTTCTGACCAACTTGCCGGCATCGCCGAGGTGTTTAGCTCCGATTTTATATTGAATCAAACCAAGTACCATTCCAATGGCAACAACCAGGAAGCCTGTTCGCCAGTTGACAGCCTGTCCAAAATAGCCTGCGATCAATGGCGCCAGGAAGGCACCCAGATTGATCCCCATATAGAAAATAGAAAATGCAGAATCGCGGCGGATATCTCCCTGGCCATACAATGATCCTACCATTGTACTGACGTTTGGCTTGAGTAGGCCTGTTCCGATGGCGATCAAACCAAGTCCGCCATAGAAACTGGGCAAACCAAAAGGGGCAGCAAGCATAAGGTTTCCGAGGGCGATAATACATCCACCATAGAAGACGGCATTGCGGGCACCGATAAATTTATCAGCGATCCAGCCTCCGGGGAGGTTGGTCATATAGACTACGGCGGTGTATAAACCATACAAAGCTCCTGCTTCCATCACCGTCAGGCCAAGGCCTGGATTTTCGCCGACTACGGCTGCAGTCATGTATAAAATCAACATTGCTCTTCCTCCGTAATAGGAGAACCTTTCCCACATTTCGGTAAAAAAGAGGGTAGCCAAACCCGGGGGATGCCCAAAGAAACTCTTCATATAATGCTATTTAAGGAGTGATTTATTCTGCCTTGAACCTTCAAAGCGGGGCAAAATAATGAAAAGTTTCAGTTTTCCCTTGTGTGTGGAGAACTCGAAAGAGCAATTACCGAAAAGGCCATTTTATTGGAAAACGTATACCTAAAAATCAGGTTAAGTAAGGTTACCCAGCGACCTTTAACGGATACTTCAGGCCTTTATATCCGGTAAGCACTGCCTTAACCTTCCCTACGGATACAGGACTTTCAATCATCAGGGGGATGCGATTACCGTCAGCAGACATATAGATGTCCATGCGGGTATCCTCATCGAAGAAATGGCCGGAAACCACTTGTGGACGTATAAGGTGTGTTTTCATTTTGCCCATGCCGCGGATTTTCTGCTCCACATTTTTTTGTTTTACCTCTACCTGGAGTGGGAATTCTTCTTCCACAAAGACCTTTACACCGAATTGTTCACCGGGATTATATTGGTTGAAATCCACATTCCGCAAATTGTAGACAATGGAGATCATATCATGCATACATCCTGAAAGGTCGGCTGTGTAATATTTGGTCGGCTTGTCCGGCCAGCCTTTGGAGGCATGGACTTTATTGTTTTTCTGATCAAAGGTGAACTTATCCCACCATACATATTTGCCTTCCTGGATATCCCTTGAAAAAGAAAGGGGTAATAATGTCTTTTTATCAATGACACTTTCATAGCGGTCTTTGACTTTATAAAACCATTCAAAGGCGCTGATAGTCTTGCCATCAATCGAGATAAAATATCTGTCACCCATATCCTTCACCTTGAAGGTAGCCTCACCGGCCGGAATCCAGATAAAATTCAACTGGTAGTATAAAGTATAGGTGATTTCCTCTCCCCCCTGCCAGGTGAAGTTTTCTGTCTCGCAATAATTGTAATTGACGGTATCTGCATACTCCTTATTCACAGGTCCGGTAGCACCGAGCCATAAGAATGAGACCAGTATCAGGGCTTTACGCATCATATTCACCTAACGAAATTACGGTCAAAATGTATACAAATCAAGTGTTAATTGAATTATTTAAGTAGATTATTTAGTGTCGCAGGAGCAAACAGTTCGGCTTCGCTCTATGCGATGCTCCTGCACCGGCTCCACGATCTAAAATGCGGAAAATCGGTAACCTGAATGGGGTTTTTGGGTCAGTCAAAGAATTCTCCCGATCTTCGCCCCGGGGACCAAACCCATTACGCCACTTTCCAACCATGGAAATTCTCATTATTCTTATTCTTATCCTGATCAACGGAATCTTCTCCATGTCTGAAATCGCCCTGGTTTCTGCCAGGAAAAACAGGCTCAACTCCTCAGCCCAGCAGGGAAACCGGGGTGCCAAGACCGCCCTTGAACTCCAGGCCGCACCCAGCAAACTCCTTTCGACTGTCCAGATTGGCATCACCTTGATCGGCTTGCTGACCGGTATCTATAGCGGGGAAAAAATAACCCGGGACATGGAGGCTTTTATCCTTCAATTCCCCATATTAGCCAAATATTCCTCCACCCTCTCCGTGGTGGTCGTACTGATCATCATTACTTTTTTCTCTCTGGTCCTGGGCGAACTCGTTCCAAAGCGGATCGGGCTGACCTACCCGGAAGCCATCGCGAAAACCATGGCTATGCCCATGAAAATCATCGCCATGATCACAGCGCCATTTATCTGGTTGCTGACTGTGACTACGGACCTGATTCTAAAGATATTCAGGGTTCAGCGATCCAGTGAAAGTAAGGTGACCGAAGAAGAGATCAAAGCTATCGTCCGTGAAGGCATGGAGGACGGTGAGATCCAGGAGATCGAACAGGATATCGTCAACAGGGTGTTCAGTGTCGGGGACAGAAGCGTGAGCTCACTTATGACCGCACGGAAGAAGATGACCACGCTTGATATCACTGATTCAAAAGATGAAGTGAAAAGACTGGTGTCTGAAGATCTGCACAACTTTTATCCTATCTATGATAGTGACGAACAAGATATCATCGGGATCGTCAGCCTGAAGAAATTATTTGCCGAGATTGAAAAAGAAGAGTTTAATCTTAAAAGCATTGTTGTCGAACCTTCCTATATCGCTGAAGGTGCATCTGCTTACAAAGCTCTGGAACAATTCAAACAAACCAATATTCATTATGCGCTGGTGATTGATGAATATGGTTCCACGCAGGGAATACTGACCATGAGTGATATCCTCGAGGCCTTGGTAGGTGATATTTCTGAATTCTATGGTGAAGAATATTTATTCCAGCAACGTGATGATCATTCATGGCTGATTGACGGGCACTATCCGCTGCCTGATTTTCTCACCCGCTTTGGCATGGAAGACTACATCAAGGATTATGAAGTCAATACAGTAGGTGGATTGATCATGCATGAACTGGGCCGCATCCCGAAACAATCTGAAAAGATCAGGTGGGTCAATTTTGAATTTGAAATCATGGATATGGATGGACCTACGATTGATAAAATCTTGATTGTGCGGAAATAAGATGGTAGCTTATTCTCGAACAATCTGTGTAATGGGAAATGTAAAAAGAATAATGGTTAATGGTAAAGGGTAGAGGATTTGATTTTATAAAAAACTAAACATTAAACACTAAACATTAAACATTACACACTACACATTACACATTACACATTACACATTA
>JAWXAW010000296.1:0-6714 GCA_034439675.1 Saprospiraceae bacterium
AAATAGGAGATAGGAAATAGGAGATAGGAAATAGGAGCTAGGAAATAGGAGCTAGGAAATAGGAAATAGGAGCTAGGAAATAGGAAATAGGAGCTAGGAAATAGGAGCTAGGAAATAGGAGCTAGGAAATAGGAAATAGGAGCTAGGAAATAGGAAATAGGAGTTAGGAAATAGGAGCTAGGAAATAGGGAAAAGAGATTTTTATGGTTTCCTATTTCCTGTCTCCTTTCATTTTAAGGTTTCAGTATGGCGGTCACGCCCGGTAATTCTTTGCCTTCGAGGAGTTCGAGCATTGCGCCCCCTCCTGTGCTGATAAAGCTTACTTCGTCAGCAAGTCCCGACTGTTCAATCGCAGCGGCGGAGTCTCCTCCACCAATCAGAGAAAAAGCTCCTTGTTTTGTAACCTCAGCTACAGCGCGGGCGACGGCTCTGGTACCATGGGCGAAGGCTTCCATTTCGAAGACACCCATAGGACCATTCCAAAGTACAGTGCCAGCTCCCTGCAGATGTTCTTCATATTCGACACGCGCCACAAGACCGATATCAAGGCCCAACCAACCGGAGGGGATTTCATCTGAAGGCACATTTTTATAATGGGCATCAGGTGCAAATTTTTCAGCGGCAATGCTATCCAATGGAAGGACAATTGGTTTTCCAAGTTTTTCTGCTTTGGCCAGTAATTCCAATGCAAGTTCAAGTTTATCGTCTTCGACGAGGGAATTACCGATATTGCCTCCCTGAGCTTTCACAAACGTATAAGCCATGCCACCACCGATTATGATCTTATCGGCTTTATCAAGGAGTGTTTCGATTAGTAATATCTTATCAGAAACTTTTGCTCCACCCAGAATCGCTATAAACGGATGCTTTGGATCTAGCTGTACCATTTTGGCATTATCTAATTCCAGTTGCATCAGGAAACCAAATGCCTTGTGTGTTACATCAAAGTGGTTTGCTACGACAGTCGTAGAGGCATGCGCCCTGTGTGCCGCACCAAAGGCATCATTGATGTAGATATCTCCCAACAAGGCCAGTTGAGCGGCCAGAGCCGGGTCGCCTTTTTCTTCGCCTGCATAAAACCTGGTATTCTCCAGGAGGAGGATATCACCCGGGCTCAATTGTTCTGTTTTTTGAAGAACCTCTTCGCCTATGCAATCTGGAAAAAACACCACCTCTTTGCCAATTAATGCTGACAAGGCAGGAACCACATGGCGTAAAGAAAATTTGTTCCTGTCTATCTCTCCATCCGGAAGTAATTTTGCCAAAGGCCTGCCGAAATGGGAGACAAGGATGATTTTGGCACCTTGTGCTATGAGATATTCAATCGTAGGAATTGCGCCCCTTAACCTTGTGTCATCCGTAACCTGAAAGTCTTTTGACAACGGGACATTAAAATCTACCCTTACAATTACTTTTTTATTGTGGACGTCTAGTGCCCTCAGATCTCCTTTCATATCGATGTATGGATTAAAACTATGGCGTTATTTTGAAAGCAAGTTCAGCAAGTCTGGTGGAATATCCTGCTTCATTATCATACCAACCAACAACTCTAACCGTCTCACCGCTGATTTCTGTCATGAGCGAATCGAAAATACAGGAAAAGGGGCTTCGAACAACATCCGAAGAGACAATTGGATCAGTGCAATAATTCAAGATTCCCTTCATGCGGTTTTCAGATGCATTTAAGAATGCCGCATTGATCTCTTCAACAGTGGCAGCCTTGTCAAGGATTACACTCAGATCTACCACTGAACCTGTGATCACCGGCACCCTATAAGACATAGCACCTATTTTATTGCCGATCGAAGGGATGACCAGTTTGAGGGCGGCCGCTGCTCCTGTGCTGGTAGGGATGATGTTGACGCCAGCTGAACGCGCTCGCCTGAGATCCCTGTGCGGTGCATCCTGAAGGTTCTGATCCGAAGTGTAGGCATGGATGGTGATCATGTTTCCTGATTTGATGCCAAAATGATCAGTCAGGACTTTCACCAGAGGGGCGAGACAGTTTGTCGTGCAAGAAGCATTGGAATATATGGTCTCACCTTCATTGATCTGATCATCGTTGATACCCAACACAATGGTAGGAACGTTGCTGCCCTTAGCAGGTGCGCTGATGATTACCCGTTTGGCTCCATCCGGTCTGACGTGTGCAGAAGCTTTCTCCCTGTCTGTGAAGAGGCCTGTGCATTCGAGGACCGTATCTACGTCAAGTCCTTTCCAAAGTTCAGCGGGTGATTTTATAGCAGATATCTGTATCCGTTCATCATCTACAAGCAGCATGTTGCCATCAACGCTGACTTTATTTCTGAACATACCCTGTGCTGAATCATATTTGAGGAGGTGTGCGAGTGTTGCAGGATCTGTGAGATCGTTAATGCCCACAATTTCCACACCTGGCATATTGTAAAGCTGACGAAAGGTCAAACGACCAATTCGGCCAAAGCCATTGATTGCAATTCTTTTTGCCATGTTGATGGAATTAAAAATTTAAATTAAAAAAATGAGGTGTAAAAATAAACCCTTATTACAAGAATAAGGGAGAAGGGCCTGGTTATTTTACTTCTGGAAGAATCCGATCGAATATTTATATAAATCCTATTGGCTTGATAACCAGCATTAAAAGGTTCTAACAAGGATATAATGTGGGTTAGGTATAAATTTTTTTACGCTTGATTTTCAAAAAATTCTAATTTTGCCCTGCTTTTAAAGAAAGCGTCCGAACAGACGGCCCCTTCGTCTATCGGTTAGGACGGCAGATTTTCATTCTGTTAAGAGGGGTTCGATTCTCCTAGGGGCTGCCAATAAAGCTCATAACTTCAGATTTATCCTGATGGTTATGAGCTTTTTTTATGGCATATTGTCTAGCCTAAGGCCTTGAGCGGGTCGCTTCAAAAATTACAATAAAGTGTGAATATATCATGCTAGGTTCTTCAATCCCGCTCAGTTACCTACATTTGTATTGTGATTCAACCCGTTATGGATACAGAATTAGTTTTACCTGTTATCATCTGCTCATGAGCTCCAAACCATTCCAGAATGTAACTTTCTACAGCCCTGCCAGGTTTGCTATACTTGTGATGATGATGTCCATAGCTGCGCTGAACCTTGATGCTCAGGAGTATCTTTTCCAGATTAATGACTTCAAAGCCTCTGACCAAAGTATCAATTTAAGAGGCGGGTGCTCGGTGGCTGAAGGGATGCTCCGCATTACTTCGGATAAACCAAATCAGGCTGGTGCGTGCTGGTATAAGACCAGGAAGATTGATTTTACCGATGGGTTTGAATCTGAGTTCACATTCCTGATTTCAAAAGATGTGACTGGCGTTCCTCCTGGTGATGGATTTGCTTTTGTGATCCAGGCACAGTCTCCTGAACTGACAGGTGGGACGGGAGATGATATTGGTTACAAAAAGATACCTTATGCGGTAGCTCTGGAGTTTGATATTAAAGATGATGATGAAGGAAGCCGCAATCATATCAACCTTTCGTTTTATAACCCACAAACCAAAACCTACAGGCAGTATGCAACTGTTCATGAAATACCGGAGATCACGGATGGCAAGGCGCATTTCACAAGAGTACTCTATCGTGATGGCCGCCTGCAGATCTACCTTGACTCTTATCTCTTTCCGGTCTTGTCAGTGAAGCTTGATGTTGCTGCAAAGATCAACAGTGCAGATCATACAGCGTGGCTTGGGTTTACTGCCTCCACCTCTTCTTCCTATGCTAACCATGACCTGCTATCATGGTCGGTCAAAGAGCTCGTGCCCAAACCTGTTGATATCGCGGTGGACTCCATCGTAGTTTTTGAAAAAGGCTCTCTCCAGGTTAAGAACAGAAAACTCACGATCAATGTGTGGGATCACAATACGATCGATGGGGATATCATATCTCTCAAATTGGGAGAAGAATGGATTCTCACGGAGTATGAACTGACTGCCAAGAAAAAGGAGATTGGCCTTACACTGACGGGCTTTGGCCAGGATCTTGTCTTGTATGCACACAATGTTGGCATGGTACCTCCGAATACGGCAAGTATCAGTGTCTTTGATGGATGGACAACCCAAAGAGTCAGTCTTGAATCTAATATGGAAACTAGTGAGGCCATCAAAATTGTTTTCACTGGTGAAGAAGCAAATGAGTAAGTGTTGAACGTAACGGATGACGGACGGGAATGTTTTGACTGGAAAGGGATAATCATACTTCAGGACGAAGCTGTCCATAAGGTAGGCACAGATGGTATATTGCTTGGCACCTGGGTGGCATCTGTAGCGGCTGAAGCGGATTATATTCTGGATGCGGGAACTGGTTCAGGTGTCCTGGCCCTCATGATGGCCAAGGCTTTTCCAACTTCAAAAATAAACGCTGTTGATATAGATCAGAAAGCACTTGAGATGGCCAGGCTGAATATTTCAATGGCAAAGGCTGAAAACTCCATAACTCTTTCGATTGAAAATATCCTGGCACATCCGCCGTCATTTTCACCTGCGTACGACCTGATCCTTTGCAACCCTCCTTTTTACCGTAACTCGATCCTTCCTTCAAGTGAGTCGAAGACAAGGGCTAAACATATCAATGTCCCTGTGAAGGAATGGGTAGCTGGTCTGCTAAACAGATTAACTGGATCGGGTCAACTATGTATTATTGTACCTGCTCAAGGAGCTGCACAATGGATCAATACAGCTAATATTATGGGATACTATTGCAAGCACCGCATGGATGTATTTTCATTTCATACGGATCTGCATCCCAAAAGATCTTTATTGCTTTTTGGGAAGGAATTGATCAAACCAATCCTGAGGCGAATGGTGATTTATTCGGACGAAAACACCTATACGCCCGAGTACGTAGCGCTGACAGGTATCAAACCAGTTAAGTAGTTGCAAAAAACAACAGTCGCAAACAAATACCCACATAAAAAAGGTGACACTTTTTACAGTAATCACCTATTTAATTATGCGCCATCGCATTGTGTGTGGTTTCTTCGATGATCTTCCTTGCCAGGTTGATGATCGTTTCATCTTCAAGATGCACGATGCCTCCATCCGGACCTGGTTCAATATGTTGCGATACGATTTGTCCATTTTCGTATTTTTTTGCGCCAAAATAATTTCTGACCGTTTGTTCCTCTAGCTTGAGTTCGTCAGCAATACGCTTCACACCGCCGGTAGGGAGTGCATGTTTGATCCTTCTCAATTCTTCGAAAGTGATATTCATACTTTTGAAAGTTGTGATTAAAAGATGAAAAAAAATTACCGTTTGAAAGTTAGGGCTAAATCGGCAATTGAGGAAATAATTTTACTAAAAAGTGACAATTTTTTATCGATCCAACGTGGGCAGAAGGGTAACTCTGTGTAATAGCGGGAGTTATGTATAATTCCAAGTCGAAAGGAAAATTGTACCTACAAGCGAGTCTGAGAGGATGCGATGTAACCCATTGTTGCACAATAAAATGAGAAAAACTTAGTGGTGGCAACAGCTCAATTCAGGATTGTTAACGAAATAAAAAGTTAATTCCTAAAGCAAAGTGTCTACACCAACAAAAGGTAAATTGAATGCTTCTGCTACTCCTTTGTACACCACCTTGCCATTGACAACGTTCAAGCCGTTTTTGAGTGCGGCATCCTGGCGGCAGGCATTCTTCCAGCCTTTGTCTGCAAGCTTAATGGCATAGGGCAGGGTAGCATTTGTCAAAGCAATCGTAGATGTATAGGGTACCGCTCCAGGCATATTTGCTACACAGTAATGCACTACGCCATCTATGACAAAAATAGGATCCTCATGCGTCGTTGGTCTGCAGGTTTCGATACAACCTCCCTGGTCGACTGCGACATCAACCAATACGGTACCCGGACGCATTTCCTTGAGCATATCTCTGGTGATGAGCATAGGTGCTTTTGCCCCAGGGATAAGCACTGCACCGATGATTAAATCGTGATTGCCGATGAGTTCACGGATGTTGACTTCGTTGGAATACATCGTGGTGACATTAGGAGGCATGATATCAGACAGATATCTTAACCGGTTCAGGTTTACATCCATGATAGTGACATGGGCCCCTAGACCTGCTGCCATCTTTGCAGCCTGAGTTCCTACAATACCTCCACCGAGTACAAGCACATTGGCAGGAGCAACACCAGGCACGCCTCCCAGCAGGACACCACGGCCACCTTCCGGTTTTTCAAGAAATTTAGCACCTTCCTGTACTGCCATACGTCCTGCTACTTCAGACATTGGCACCAAGAGTGGTAAGGAACGATCCGGTAGTTCAACAGTTTCATAGGCGAGACAAACAGACTCGCTTTCGATCATAGCATTGGTCAGGGGTTCATATGAAGCGAAATGGAAGTAGGTAAACAGGAGCTGGTCTTTTTTGATGAGTGGATATTCCACGGCAATCGGCTCCTTAACCTTAATTATCATGTCGGCTACTTCATATACTTCTTCAATCGTTTGAAGAATTGTTGCTCCCCGTTGTTCATACGCAGCATCAGTAAATCCGCTGCTTACGCCGGCGGTATGCTGCACATACACTTTATGGCCTCTTTTGGTAAGCTCCAGTGCACCAGCAGGAGTGAGGGCAACACGATTCTCGTTGGTTTTGATTTCTTTTGGAACACCTATGATCATAAAACTGGGTTGTTTTTTAAGTGTGCCAAAGGTATATAATTAGGTTTGAAAATATGTGAGTTGTGAGTTGTGAGTTGTGAGTTG
>JAWXAW010000297.1:0-4161 GCA_034439675.1 Saprospiraceae bacterium
GCCCCGACTTTCAAGTCGGGGAAAAAGTGAGCAGGAACAAATTGAATAGTCCCGACTTTCAAGTCGGGGGCTTCCTTAAAAAGGAAGTCTTGACTGGCCATGTCGGCAGTCGACATGGTAGTTCTAACAGAGGGTAGATTAGCATACCCACTGATGATTTCTGAATCTGAAATTGTATGGGGCGATGCTTGCCTTTCCGGGATTGAAATAAGGACTCAATCCAAATTTGATCGGTTTATCAACCGCCCTAAATCACGTAGCGTAAAATCGTAATCCGGCCCTTTGAAATGAATGGAAGAAGTGCTGAAGGCATCCCTGCTCCATCCCCAATAAAAATACATTCGACCTTTTTGTGCTTTTTGGACTTCTGGCAATGGAGATTGCGCCATGCTATACAAAGGAAAGAGCAGAAAAAGGGTAAACACTCACGTGTGTTTCATGGGGCCAAAACTATGACTAATCCCTGATACATCGAACAGAAAACCTAACCCCATGATGAAGGTGAGGATCATAGGGGTGCACTTTTCGAAGCTCCATGACTAGCATATGGCTGTACACCAACGCTTTCAACGGATATCCACCAGTAAACGGTAGTGGTGAAAAAATGCAATACCTGCAATATTAATTTGTCTTCACTACTTCCCTCACCCAGTTTCGCTTACCATCCGTGCCATGCAATACATACATACCAGGAGCAAGCTTGCTTAAATCAATTTCCGTGATGGCATTGTCGGATTCACTTTGATACGTTTTGATGAACATTGTTTTGCCGGTTAAGTCAACAAGACTAAAGGTCAGTTCCTGTCCTTCAAAACCGATCAAGTCAATTTTCAACTCATCCATTGTCGGATTAGGGTACGTGCTGAATAGTTGAAAGGACTGATCCGTTTCTTCCGTTGCGGAGAGGAGTGCGCCTATATGAAAATCATATTGGACGCCACCACCAAAATCAGGTTCAAATGAATACACCGGTATCGCATTGCCATTGGATAGTTTACGCTGAATCCGTAAACTGCCATTTCCGTTTTCAGGGAAAAACCAAAAGGAAAGTCCATCTTCGCCTGAGTCCCTGAAATTGAGTGAATAGCATCCGGAGGGAAACATCAAATCATCCGTGTATACCGTATTGCTCGACATATTATTGCGAAGTAATACCACAGATCCTGCGCCATCTTTGATGGTATAAAAATAATCACCACCTGTAGCATTAGTGGCTACGCGGAGTTGTATCGGGTCAACATAATCATATACCCTGGCCTGATCAAAGGTCGACTGCATGATATTGTTTTCGCTGTTTCCGTCAGCTACGCCATTAACCTCGACGATCGTGACTGTAAATAATCCACCCTCCTGCCAGAACCCCGGAGGGGGTAGTGGCAAAACAATTTCCGCAGCGGCCTGCGGTTCGATATCGCCTACCCAGAAATATACCTCAGTATTCCACGGAGCAGTACCGTAACTGATTTTCAAAGATTCAATCCATTCTTCACCACTATTTTTTACAACGATGGTAGGGTTATTGCATGCCGGATTGAGTCTCGCGTACTCCACATGCGTATTATTAGGACGCACGATCGCCTCTATCGAAGCATCGAGACTAAAATTATAAGCACCATACGTGACCAGCAGATTATTGACCAGGTAATTGGCGGCACCCATTGCCGGACCATTCACGCCATAATCGAATTCAACCGTTTCCGCGGGCTGAGCATATCCATCCAGAGAAAATTCATGAACATCTGTGGCCATGCCGGGACACCAACCTGCCCTGTCAAATATCCATGTGCCGCCTTGAGGATAAATCGGATTTCTGCTGCAAGACTTCCAGACATCAAAGCGGAACTCCTGTGTACCTCCATTGACATTGATATAATGCTCGCGTGACACAAACTCTCCGTTTTGTTCATGACCGGTGATCGCAGATCTGACTTTAAAGTGGGTTGCAAAAGGCATCAACGGAACTTGCCTTGGTTCGAAACGAAGGTCGGATTGTATTTCGTTGAAATACCCGCGCCCTTGAGGCCAGATGGGTTGGATGTTAAGTATATCTCGTTCAGGCGTACCGGTGATGTACCAGAATTGGATATCGAGTTCTTCCTGGTTTTCACCGCCAAACTCAACAGACATCCATCGTTTGCCTCTCAACACTGGTCCAAAATCGGTGACATCAAAAGTGAAGGTTTTGCCGGCAGGTCCCAGATCAAGACCAATACCATAGGGTGTGACGAGGGAGAGAAGCTCAAACCTTGCATCACGTTTGGCATAATATTGTAGCGTCTGTATGTCTATAGTGGCATCCACATCTGCATGCAGGGAACCTATTTGTGTACCACTTTCATCAAACACGGGACGGTCACCTGCAGGATACACGTACTGGGTATCCAGACGAATTAAATCTGTACCGGAGACACCATAATGAATGACCTGATGTAATGTGCTCTCCACTGAATCCAAAACAGTCGTAGGTTCATCTGCAATCGTATAATCACCTTGTAAAAAAACCAGAATAGGCATACGATTGGTAGCTGAAAAATTATGAAAAAATTGGCTTCCGCGAGGCTCTCTCCATGTAGGTAAAGTAATAGAGGCATCATTTGATTTTCCGGAAGCATCCACCGCAATATTTCCAGTGCCTTCATTGAGCTGGTAATATCCAACGAGATGATCATATTGTGGATGTGATGCATCCGTGTGTCTGAACATCCAGTTTTTGATGGTGGTTTCATCAAGCGCTTTGTCCCACACCTGTATTTCGTCGATGGCACCAAAGTAGGGATTAGCATCAGCAAGTGATTGTCCAAAACGGAAAGCATTGAACTCCATTTTTTTTGTTTTTCCAGTACCGGAGTGAAAGAGTTCACCGTTGAGGAAAATATTCATGACACCAGTCACCGTATTCTTTGTAAATGCCCAATGGCTCCACCTGCCTTCAAAATCTTCAACAGGAACAGCTTTGTTGATGCGATCATAGCCGGTGCCATCATTACCGCAATCCCAGTATACCTCGCCGTTGCTCCAGGGTAAATGCACGTTTGCCTGACGCAAGTTGTCTGCATCTGTGGCATCGAAAATTTGTGTATTAGCGGGTAGGCTGGCCGGATCACCAAAGGACCAAAAGGAAACAGTGATTTCATCACTGATATTTTCGATGGCACTTTGCGGCAGATCAAGCGTGCCGGTGCCGCCAAAGAATAAATTACTTTCTGCATTTTCTGGTACAGATTCGATGGCAGCATCCGTAGTGATGGATTCAAAAAATTCAAATCCGGGGACATCTGATGGAGCCCCGGTCGTGAAGGAAATATCCACCAGGAGATTTTGGCCTGTCCATTCAAATGGTTGATAAAAGGGAAGCAAAAGTAAGTCGCCTGAACAATCTGTTGATCTGTGATAAACTTCCTGCAGGCTGTCTTCATCAGGATGATCACCGGTGGAAAACAAATCTGTGTTTTTTAAACGTATTTTCAGAAAGCCAAGATTCGATCCGGGTTCTTTCAGTCCCATGCGCAGTCCATATAGCGAACCAATCACCATGCTGCCGGTGACCAGATCAGCGGCCGATAAAATGACTTGATAACGGTACGTCTTTGAGGCCGGCTTATGTGCTAAATAGGGTTCAGGTCCGATGAAAAGTGCTTCACTGGTAAGGTTGCCGGCTTCCAGTATGGTTTCATGTTGCGTATAGGCGGTATAAACGTAGGTAGGGCTATTGCTATACGAAAAACTCGTGCCGTTAAAATTGGAAATGGTATAATCAGGTGCTGTGGCGCGCGTAGAGTCCGTGCGTGTAGGATCAGTGATGAATGTGTTACAACTGTAATCCCATTCGTAGCACCCTGTACTTCCATTACCTACCGCCGCGTCATGGCAACGCATGTTGTATTTCATTAATATCTTGCGATACTTCTGATCTGGATCATCCGGAAACTCGAACGTATCTGCGCGGTGATTATCGGCCCAGGTAAAGGTTTGCACCTTGATCGTGTCCTGTGCATCAATAGAGAGAATCAATGAAAAAGTAAGGATGAGAAGGAAAGTCAGTTTTTTCACTTTGAAAGTTGATTTAGTAAGTAAGCCTGGATAGATCAATGAAGGTAGAAATATTATTAAAAAGGGCGGAAGGGGCGGAAGGGGCAGAAGGGCTGAAGAGGCTGAAGAGGC
>JAWXAW010000298.1:0-5668 GCA_034439675.1 Saprospiraceae bacterium
AATGTACTAACCTTTTTTTTGGTAATACACCCATTGGTCAAGTTTTAAGCTTGGGACTTGGGCAAATGTTTTACAATTCAAAAACAATAGTTCCAGTTGTCAATCAGTATGAGAGTAGTAGTAACCAACCATATTTTTCATTAGATTTTACATTTATTGAAAAAGACAGAAGGCTGCTCGGAATTGAGCTAGCTTCCTATAAAGGGTGGGTTGATTTCAATGCATCAGCGGAAAAGGACGCAGATAAGGAAGCACAAACCTATTGATTTCCTTTGTCAATTCCCTAATCTCGCATCCCCATTGACATCCCCGATCTTTAGGGCGCTACTAATAACTATCAAATCGTTAATTGCAATTTCCATAATTCATGGACAATCAATACAGATATTTAATCATCAAACGTTTATTAGCAGCGCCCTTAATGCCAATAAATTCCACTTCCCCATTACTCTTATCCAGGTATTCAAAAGTGCGGAGCTCTTTAAAGAGATTTATTTTTCCACCTTTCATCACTTGAGGCATGGGACCAAATCTCCAGCTTGTATTGGTAGGGAATGTGGAATAGATACCAAGCCAAACTTTGCGCATAAAAAGGGTGTGGCACACTGTCTTTACCTGTTGATGGTGAGGGGCTATGGAGGTTTTTTAACTAAATTTCAAATTTCATGGAAAATGGCCATCATCAGTTGGTTTAGACGTAGCCGAAAGTGGTATAATTTTTACTCACGATTCACGACTCACGACTCACGATTGATGCACCAATCAGCACTCAATACTCACATTTTTCGTTTTTCACTTTTCACTCGGTTGCTTAGCTGCGCCGCACTGAGCGGGCGGACGAGGAAGTGCGAAAGGTAACCGAAGTGTCGCACTTCGATGAGCGTGAGCGTAGCCGAAGCATCATTTCTTTAGCCCGATCTCTTTAAGCCTCTCATTCAAATACTCCCCAGCTGTAATCGGCTCATAAGCCAAAGGCCTCTCCGCTGTAACTGTATCGGGCAGGCAAGTGAGATCCATCTCGCTCCTGGGATGCAGAAAAAACGGAATCGACAACCGGGGACGATGCCACTCCTCTCGTGGCGGATTGACTACACGATGCGTAGTGGATTTGAGATAGTTGTTGGTGAGACGTTGTAACATGTCTCCTACATTGACGACGATCTCATCTTCGCCGGGGAGTATGTCAAGCCACTGGTTTTGCATATCAAGGATCTGCAATCCGCCGGCAGAAGCACCTACCAATAAGGTGATCAGGTTGATGTCTTCATGCTGCTCAGCACGGATAGCGGTTTTGGGTTCAGAAGTGATCGGCGGATAATGGATCGCGCGAAGGATGCTGTTTCCTTCATGGATTTTTTCATCAAAATATCCTTCGTCGAGATCAAGATATACAGCTATCGCATGCAACAGATGACCACCAGATGCTTCAAAGGCTTTGTATAATTCTACCCCAGTTCTGGTAAAAGCAGGTACTTCAGCTACAGTGATGTTATCTGGATATTCAGGTTTGAGTGGATGTCCCTCAGGCACCACCTGCCCGAGTTGAAAGAACTCTTTGAGGTCACCGACATTACTCTGCTTCGCATGTTCTTTGCCAAAGGAAGTATATCCGCGCTGCCCGGCAAGACCCTTTACTTCATACTTGCTTTTGATGTCCGTCGGAAGGGAAAAAAAAGCCTTTGCTTCCGCATAATACCGACTCACCAGTTCTTTCGGAATACCGTGGTTGATCACCCCCACAAATCCAAACTCCTGGAAGGCATGGCCCAATTCTTCAACGAAACCTTTTTTTTCTGCATCCGAACCTTCGGTATATTTCTGGAGGTCGACTAAGGGTATGGCTCTTGACATGTCGTGTGCTTTGATTTAACTTGATGTAATTGACTTTGAAAATTACAATAATTGATCCAGTTTAAGGGCAAGGAGCAAAGGGCAAGGAGCAAGGAGCAAGGAGCATTATGCCAGGAGCCAGGAGGCTCCAGTGATTGACTTAACAATTGTAATTGATTTGTTTGCTCTTGCCATACGCAGCCGGAGTCTACGTAAAACATTTGTTTTTTTTCCAAAAAAAACAAATGAATGAATGCACTTTGAAGAAGCCAGGAATGGTGCCGGGAGCCAGGTGGCTCCAGTGAATGATTTAACAATAGTCGTTGAAATATTTGATCCTACAACACGCAGCCGGAGGCTACGTATAACGTTTGTTTTTTTTTTAAAAACAAACGTTATGATTGCTCCTTGCTCCTTGCTCCTTGCTCCTTGCTCCTTGCTCCTTGCTCCTTGCTCCTTTCCCCTTTCCCCTTGCTCCTTTCCCCTTGCTCCTTGCTCCTTTCCCCTTGCTCCTTTCCCCTTGCTCCTTGCCCCTTGCTCCTTGCTCCTTGCTATCTAGGAGGCCTGTATCCACCCTGATCCAAAATCATCTGCGCATCATTTAGTTCTAACAACTGAGGTAGCGTCGTTTCCGGATGGGTCTTCATATAGGATCTGACGATCTGCCAGCCAAGCCAGGAAGCTGTATTGCCAGGGGCTTCAGCAGGCATGCCGGGAGAGCTTGGACTCGGACCTATATACTTCTGGATTTTATTGAGTGAGGTTTCATAGATCATATTCTGATTGGTGAAATGGTACCAGATATTTTTTTCACCGGCCTTGACCCAATCCATCTTGACGGAAGAATAATCCATGATCACTGTATCATCAGCCATCGGCATGAAGGACTGAAGGATGTAAAGTTTCTTACCATTGTGGATCATAAGGTCCAGCAGCCGGTTGCCAGAAGGAGGGCCTGCGATGTCATCGATCCATACCTCAAGGGCGCGCTTGACAATATGGTCTTTGTTGTAGGAGCGCGTGAGGTAATCGGAGAAAGCATTGTTGAGTCCAGTGTAATTCCGATATGGGAACGTATCGCCCAGAAACATTTCAAGACTGATCCCGATACCATCTTGCAGACTATCTTCTGCATACACAAAAGGGAAATACCCGAAATCGGATATTGTCGTATAAACATGTGGTGTCGCTTTTTGAGGAAAATAGTATTTGGCATAGGTGAAAGCCGAAGTAAGGTCTTGCTTCACTTTTTCTATCTCAGGGAAAATGGTCTGCACGGTATCATACAGCCATCTGGTCCTCGGATGCCGGACCCACTCATGGATATACCTCATTCGCTCTTCAGGATCATCGTTCACCAAGATATCTTCAGCACCCGGCAGGACGTGGTTGAAGTAAACGGACGAAAAAGCAGGATGCTCCTCCATGATTTTTTGGACCCCGGCGGCATCTATCATCGTATCTGCAAGCAGGAGCTGTTCGAAGCGGGTCATGTCAAGTTCAATCTTTATATCCGACACATCCGGTATATTTGTTTCTTTATCGGACGAACATGCTGTAAAGAAGATGGTGAGCACCACCAGGGCCCCTAGTCCTCCTCTTACACTGATCTGATCAAACTTCATTTTAGTCTGGTGTATACTGGTTAAAATAAGCACAATGCGCTTTTAGAAATATGAAACGAACAGTTGCGAAGATATTGTGTATAATCCTAATGCAGGTTGGCCTCCATGCACAGCTTGCTGGACAGGACAGACCGTTCAGGATTGGGTTTCAGGCCAGTCCTGTTTTTTCTGGGATGAGAAACAAAGATGACCTCATCGTCAAAAACGGCGGCAATCTGGGCCTGAAGCTAGGCGCGATCAGCGATATTCACTTCAAAAACAACCTTTCTTTCACCCTGGGCCTCAACCTGGCATTCCATGAAGGCGGCGAGTTTCTCTATGAAATCGGGGGCAATTATCTGCCGGATTCAGAGCTCAGCGACCCATTACTCCAGACAGGTGACAAGCCACTGCCTAATGGAGTCAAGATCCGCTACCAACTCCAATACCTGGAATTCCCGGTGGGGCTGAAAATAAGAACTGAAGAAAAGGGCAACATCACGTATTTCTTCGAAGCCCCCATTTTAACCTTTTCATTCCTCACCAGGGGTAGAGGAGATATTGAATCAGAGGATTTCCTGTACGAACAGCAAAACATCTATAAGGACCTGGTCGTAGCCAACATCTTTTTTGGCCTCGGAGCAGGGATTGAATACGCTATCAGCAAAAACAACTCCCTGATTGGCGGCCTCTACTGGCAACGTGGTCTGTTTGATGTCACTAAAGACAAAGGATGGAGGGCTGTCGACAATCCTGACTTCTTTCCTACCTATCTGAAACAGAAGGATGATTCACGCGCCACAATTGGAAACCTCATTCTTTGCCTGGGCATATTGTTTTAGACCTTACCTTTCACCTTCCGTATTGAAATACACGACCCCTTTTTAGTTTTTTGAAATTTTATTTCTGAAGTTTTGTTTATGGACAGTTTTGATAAAATGCTTGATTCGTTTGTACGTATCGGTCTTGCCGAAGATGTCGGCGAAGGCGACCATACCTCTATGGCCTGTATCAGGTCCACTCGTGTCAGTAAAGCCAAATTACTTATTAAGGATGATGGGGTCATCAGCGGAGTGGACGTGGCCAGAAAAATCATTAAAGAAGTGGCTGCGGCCGCAGATTTTCAGAAGCTCATCGATGATGGCAGGGTCGTCAAACCCGGTGATATTGCATTCTACGTGACCTGCCCTACACGCGCCTTACTGATGGCCGAACGTCTTGTGCTCAATACGATGCAACGGATGAGCGGGATAGCTACTGTGGCTTCATTGTTTGCTCAGGAAGTAGAAGGATTGCCGGTGAAGATCCTGGATACCAGAAAGACAACGCCAGGTATGCGATTCCTCGAAAAGCAAGCCGTAGTGCATGGAGGATGTCAGAACTATCGCTCAGGGCTCTACGACTGGATCATGATCAAGGATAATCATGTCGATGCCTGCGGTGATATCGCTGTCGCGATTGATAGGGTGCATGAGTATCTTCAAAAAACCCAAAAGGATCTTTCGATCACCATCGAGGTGCGCAATCTTGTCGAACTTCAGAAGGTGCTTGATCATGGCGGAGTCACCCGCATCATGATGGATAATTTTGAAATCCCCATCCTCAAGGAAGCCGTAGCCATGGTGGATAAGCGTTTTGAAACCGAAGCTTCTGGTGGTATTGATTTGCACAATGTCAGGGCGTATGCGGAGACGGGAGTTGATTATGTTTCTTCCGGTGCATTGACACATAGTGCGGGGACGCTGGATATGAGTTTGAAGATTGTTTTTTCTGAGGGTTAGAGGGGCTTATGAGCTTATTGGCTTATAAGCTTATGTGTTTATAAGTTTAGGGAAATTAGCTGTAATCCCGGGGTTTCGGAAGTACAATGTTTCGCAGAAACGAGTGACTGGAGAACCCAGGGATCGTTTGTCGGCGCAGCCGAAACAAACGAGGGCAAAAATTAGGATTATAAGTTTATGGGTTTATAAGTTTATAAGTTTATGGCAGCTTTATAAACGGAAACAGTGTTTAGAGAGTTAAGGTTGATCACCTCTGGTGATTAAGTTGCGAGCGTTTAGTAAAACATATGAGAAATAAAAAAGTAGGGGTTCAAAAAAGGTAGGGGTTCAAAAAAGGTAGGGGTTCAAAAAAGGTAGGGGTTCAATATTTTGAACCCCTACCTTTTTTGAATATTTTGAACCCCTACCTTTTTTGAATATTTTGAACCCCTACCTTTTTTGAATATTTTGAAC